>CAZTZY010000035.1:0-27278 GCA_964617765.1 uncultured Spongiibacteraceae bacterium | reverse complement strand
TGCGCCAAACGCTGTTTGGATTTATCAAAGGCTTTTACTGGCAACACAACCCACATATCGGTTATCCGTCTCAGTCGTGCAAGGCAGTGATAATATCACGCGCCAATTGAATTCTGTCATTTAAGGTTTGCATGATGGTGTTGGTCATTATCACTTGATAGCCCATCGCTGTTATTGCCTGCTGATATTGTTCATCGCAGTTATCGAGCACAAAATGTGTTCCCAGCCCCTGATAATATTCAGCCACCGCCAATGCCGTGATTGGCATGTTTAATTCCTGCATCATTTTTGCCGCAGGGCCTTTGATGGCCATGCCAGCGACTATAGGGGAAACCACTACTTTCGGCACGTTACGTTGTAGCAAGGCATTTTTCATTTCGGGTATAGCCAGTATAGGCGCAATACTCACGAATGGATTCGACGGGCAAATAATTAATGCCTGCATGGTTTGAATGGCATTTTTTAACTCAGAGCTTAATTGTGATTGTTCAATGCCGTTAAAGTGAAAACCCGATACCTTCGGCGCGCACTGGCGTTTGACAAAATATTCCTGGAACGGCAAATCGCCGGCATCACTTTGGACAATCGTGCGTACAGGCTCATTACACATCGGCAAAAGACGGTGTTTGATGCCGAGGCGTTTACATAAGGCTTGCGTGATGTCGGTATGGGTTTGGCCTTCGCGTAACCACTGGCTACGCAGCAAATGCGTGGCGATATCCTGGTCGCCCAGCCTGAACCAGGTTTCTCCCTGCAGGCGTTCCATGGCCTGCATACAACTCCAGCTTTCATTCGCCAAACCCCATCCCTGCTGCTGGTTATTGAGTCCCGCGAGTGTGTACATCACCGTATCGAGATCAGGGGAAATGGTTAAACCCAGATGTTCAAAATCATCGGCCGTGTTGGCAACAATGGTTAATGCCTGCGCATCTAACACATGCGACAAACCCAATGCCAGTTTGGCACCACCAACACCACCACTGAATGCAAGTATCGGGAATGTTGATTGCATTAGCGGAACATATCGCTTTGTTTGGCGCGAATAAGGCTGTTCGACGGGTAATTACCCAGTTTTGGATTGGCACCACGAATCAGGATAACCGGCTGGCCTTCATCGGCCTGGCCCATCATGTAGGATGCTGCCGCAGCGAGTTCATCGCCAACGGCAACCTTGGTCACTTCGAGCACGCGGCCATGGCGGTCTTTATGGCCGATCATGTCGTGTAATACTTCAAATCCAGCTGTACCAATGGCAAAACCCATGGTGCCTTCACGCCATGCGCGACCGGCGCTGTCGTTGATTAATACACCGATCGCCACACCAAACTCGTTACTGCAACGGGCACGGATTTTTTCGGCACTGGCATCGGGATTTTCTGGCAACAGCAAAACGCGTTCACGTTCACTGGCGGGCAGATTGGATTTATCGATACCGGCATTGGCATGCACATAACCCAGTTTATGCTCCACTACAATGACACCGGTACGCACACGCATCACTTCGACCGATTCATCCAGGATTAACTGCACAAGTCGCGGGTCTTTATCACATTGCGGTGCCAGTTCCTGTGCACGGGCTGAAGGTTTCACTTCATCGAGAAAACGATAGCGATATTCAGCCTTGGAAATGATTTTTTGCGCAATGGCAATCACATCACCTTCTTCCAGTTGAAGGTGAGCGGCTTTTAGCGCAGTGAGAATAATATCTGCTACGTCATCACCTGGTTTCACTTCCGGAATGCCAGGTAATGGCAACAGCTGCATCGATTTCATAAACAATCAGTGCGATGTTTCAGTGCCAGTGATACGAATACCGGCATGGCATTTAAACTGGCGATTGATCTGGATAAGTATGGATGTTAACGCTTCGGCAGCTGCGGCATTATTGATCGGGCCAATGGAAAATCCGCGCATTCCGGCAGCTTCTACCAGTTTAACCACTTCTGCACGCGCTTCAGCATCATTACCGGCAACCAGTACATCACAGGCAATACCCTGGCCTTCTTGCAGATGATGGGCAGCCACGTTCTGGAATGCAGACACCACTTTTACACCCTCGCCTAACAGGTTTTGTGCTTCCTGGCCTGCTGAACCGGCTTCTGGCAATTGTACGGTTCCCACTTTAGGTGGACGTAACGGTACGGTAACATCAATCAGGATTTTGCCTTGTAACTCGGCTTTTACCGCTGTTAATGTACTTGCATGATGATCATAAGGTACGGTAATTGCCACAATTGCCGCCTGTTGTGCTGCATTCACATTATCGGCAGCAGTTACAGAAACGCTGGAAACACCACGTTCAGCCATTACTTTTTTCAATTCATTAACGGCTTCTTCGGCTTTTTCTTTAGTGCGCGAGCCAATCACAATAGGATAACCTGCCTGCGCCCAACGCCTTGCCAAACCTGTACCTAACGCTCCGGTACCACCCAAAATAGCAATCACTGGTTTACTCATAACAATTTCCTCAAAAGGCGCGTGCGCTGCGCAAATAGTTGACGTTTTATACGCGGCTTTACCCGGCATGGCAAGCCTAATTACGAAACGTATCGTTTAGTATTATATTCGTTTAAATTCAACAAGCAAGCGCGGGGCTGACCTGCTGAATAACATTTACCTGGTGCAAGTTAAGTCTTTATAATGCCAAAGAATTTTCCCACTCCTGTACAGTAGGGTTTTACGTTATGAATAATGAATTAGATTTTACCGGCAAGACCGTTATTGTAACCGGCGGCGGCAAAGGTGTTGGTCGCGGTATTACCGAGCGCTTTCTGGAAAAAGGCGCAAATGTGATTATTTGTGGCCGCAATGCACCGGAAGTTCTACCCGAAGTGGATGGCAACAAGGCTATTTTTACCGTTTGTGATGTGCGCGAATGGGAACAGGTGAAAGCCATGGTGAAACTGGCAGTGGATACCTTCGGTACACTGGATGTTCTTGTAAACAATGCTGGCGGCGCACCTTTTGCCAATGCAGCGACAGCGTCTCCCCGCTTTTCTGAAAAAATCATTGGTTTGAATTTATTGGCACCACTCTATTGTAGCCAGGCTGCCAACGAAGTGATGCAACAACAGGAACATGGCGGCTCGATTATCAATATCGCCAGCGTCAGTGCCCTGCGACCTTCTCCAGGCACAGCCGCTTATGGTGCGGCCAAAGCCGGCTTGGTTAACCTGACCACTTCGCTTGCCGTGGAATGGGCTCCCAAAGTGCGCCTGAATTCCATTGCCGGTGGATTAATCAAAACCGAACAGGCCGGATTGCATTATGGCGATGAGAAAGGCATTGCTGCAGTGAGCGCGACCGTTCCATTAGGACGCATGGCAAACCCCAGTGATATTGGTGATGCCTGTTTGTTTTTTGCTTCTTCTTTATCGAGTTATGTGACGGGGGCGAACCTGACGATTCATGGCGGCGGCGAGAAACCGGCGTTTCTGGATGCCGGCAATTCTGGACATTAAAAGGACATTGATGTTTTCGGGATGGATTCTGGATTCAGTATAAATATCACCCTCATTTGAGGGTGATGAAAAACTAGCAGGAAAAACGGATTCTGTGTAATCCATCGACTTCGATATCGGCTGAGAAACTGATATAGCCAACATTCAATAAAGGCGCTTCTTCACGACGCAAATAAAGCTTGGTACGCCCTTCAGGTGCAACGTAAGTGCCATTAGTGCTTTTATCAATCAATACAAACTTGCCACGCCGATAATCAATGGTGCAATGATCACGCGAAGCCATACTGAATAACACCGTCAGATCAGCATCTGTTCCACGCCCGATAGAAAAAGGCATATTATCTTTGGTTAAATTAATCGTTTCACCATTGTAAATCAGCTCAAGTGCGCTGGTTTCAGAATGCTCATTAATACTGGTTGTATTAATGGCAGCCATAAACATGGTGGCATTGGATTCCTTGCGATCTTCCCATTCAACAATATAGATTGTTGCTTTTTCCTTGCCGCCCTTGAGACGAATTTCATCAAAACGGCTCAACTTGCCTTTCATGAAGCCTGGCAAAGCTTCGCGTGTTTGTTCGCTGGTGATAATTTGGCCACCCTTTGCGATCTTTACCAAATCAGCAGCATCATTCACAGCTTCGCCGTAAACATCTCCCTCTTCATGAATCACAGGACCAAAATGGAAACCGATACGAATGGTTAAAGGCGCACCATAATTTTTTGAGCTAATATCTTTTTGAATGGCTATTGCTGCATCCATCGCTTGTGACGCCGATGGAAACGATGCCATCACTTCATCACCGATAGTTTTTATCACAGTACCATTTTGGTACTGGGTATTTTGCATCATCATGGCTACGACTTTAGAGACTATGGCTCGCGCTTGTGCATCGCCTACTTCCTTGAAAAGACGCGAACTTCCAGAAACATCTGAAAACATGATTGCAGCTGAATCATTTGCCATAAAATTTTATATCCCGGAAAATCTAGTTACTTGTTTTTCTAATCTTTTACCTTAACAGTTTAGCCAATTTTGTCGAATTATTGAATAATCTATAATTATCCGAAAACTGATATTACCAAAAAATAACCTTATGAATAAGGCTAAGGAAATTTATTCAAGCACCAACAATAGCAATAAAGGCATCTACAATCGTTTCTATTTCATGATCAGTTACGGGTTTGTGTGCCACCAGGAAACGATAATAGAAAAACCCGAACATTTGGTCAAAAAACAGGTTTTTATCGACAATATCTTTCACTTCACCAATCTGGATTGCCCTGTCCAGCTCTGCATCGCCTATCGCCTGTACAGGCTTTAAAAAATGCTCATAAAAAATATCACGCAACGTTCTATCATGCTGGGTTTCTGCAATGATCGAGACAATCACATCGGAATAATCACTGGCCAGCATATTTCGCAACGCTTTCAGGTTTTGCAGCAGGCGATCACGGTAAGATTCGCCTTTAAATGTTAGCTGCTCCGCCAAAACAATATCGATCAACACCTCTACAGCCAACATCGATTTATTAGGCCAACGGCGATAAAGGGTCGCCTTGCTAACACCCGCTTCGGCAGCAATTGCTTCCATGCTGACATCCTGATAAGGCTGCTTGTAAAACATTTTAGTGGCAGCTTTCAATATGGCATCGTCAGCAGCTTGCGAGCGTGGTCGTCCTACAGCTTTCATCATGCAATTTCTACTTTTGCTTTTTTAACTCATTCTATACTAGACACAAGCACAAACGGAAACTTCAATTTTAGCAATATGTCACGGACTATTTTTATAGAATCATTTAAAATAATCGATATATATCATATTATTAAAGAAGAAGTTTAATGTACTTTATAATACAAATAATGCTGCCAAAATCATTAAACAAACACCTGAATGTTAATTTATGCGATTTTTAATAGACCAATAGTAGTTATATATGAAACGCCTCGTATATAATCTCGCGCCTTAATTAAAAAACTTAAAAAAACCAATAAGAACAACCTAACCCGATGTGCGGAAAATTCTATGGCTGAGCGCGACCCTAATAAAATCGTTGAAGATTTAGGAACCATTCTTGTAACAGGCGGTTCAGGATTTGTCGGCGGAAACTTTGTACAAACCCTTTTAAACAAGGGCTATAAAGTGAAGAGTTTTGATATTGTTCCATCGAAACTGTCACATCCAAATCTTGAAGTGATTATCGGTAATATTTGTGACCATAAAATTGTAGATGCTGCTTGCCAGGGAGTTGATACTGTTTTCCATACTGCTGCCATTATTGGCTTAAAAGGAGGAAAAGCCGTATCAAAAGAATATCGCCAACAATCTTATTCCATAAATGTTGATGGAACCAAAAATCTACTGACAGCTTTACAAAAAGCCGGCGGGAAACGCTTTGTTTATACCGCCAGCAACAGCGTTATCATCGAAGGCAAGCCATTAAGGCTAGCCACTGAAGATATGCCTTACACCAATAGGTTCAATGATTTATATACAGAAACCAAAGTAGTTGCCGAGAAGTGGGTACTTGAGCAAGATGGCAAAATGGGGGTGAATACCTGCTCCATACGCCCATCAGGCATTTGGGGCCCAGGTGACCAAACCATGTTCAAGATCTTCTTTGAGCAAATGATCTCAGGCATGTTTTTTGCTAAATTTGGCGATGGCAGCGAAGTTATCGACAATAGTTATGTACATAATTTGATACACGGGCAAATACTCGCCGCCCAACATTTAGGTGAAGGCAGCACTGCCAATGGCCAGGCCTATTTCATCAATGATGGAGAAGAGCTTAATATGTTTGAATTCTCTCAGCCTCTTATCGAATCGTTGGGAGAAAAATTTCCTAAATTAAAACTTCCTTACTGGTTTATTCGAGGAATAATGGTGATTTGGCAAGAATTACACTTCGCTATTGGCTTTCCCGAACCACCCTTACCTCCTTTAGCCGTTGAACGCATAGGCGTCTCTAACACATTTAGCATTGCAAAAGCTCAAAGAGACCTTGGCTATATACCCATTTATACAACTGATGAAGCCATGGCTGAATGCACACCGTTTTACAAAGAAATGTTCTTAAAAATGAAAGCAGCAGCTGGCAAATAAAAACAATACAACTACAGGAAATGCCCTTTTCGGGGGCATTTCCCACCCTACAATTCTGTAACAATCGATGGATTGAACTAGCCTTTTAGGGCTAATTTCGATAGCATTTACAGCCTTGAATTCGCCTTAACTACTTATTTTTACAACAAATTTGCTCAGGCTTTAGTACATCGACTGACATTTGGAGAACGTAACATGGCTTTAGTACTCAATGATGAACAACGCATACTTAAAGATTCAGCACGTGAATTTTTAACCGCTAACGCTCCTGTTTCCGCATTGAGAAAGTTACGCGATGAAAAAGATGCCACCGGATTCTCGCCTGAGCTTTGGCAACAAATGGTGGAATTAGGCTGGACAGCAGTGGCCATACCTGAAGCTTACGGTGGACTCGAATTCGGTTTTCAGGGTCTGGGTCTGATTTTTGAAGAAGCCGGCCACACCCTGACTGCCTCACCCTTGTTTGCATCTACCGTTTTGGGCGCTTCTGCGATTGAACTGTTGGGCTCTGAAGCGCAACGCGAATCTCTGTTGCCTTTAGTGGCAACTGGTGAATTATCATTGGCACTGGCTCTCGAAGAAACCAATCGCCATGCTCCTTACAATATCTCAACCACTGCCAAGGAAACTGCCGATGGCTTTCTGATCAATGGCAATAAATGCTTTGTTCTGGATGGCCATACTGCCAATAAATTACTGGTAGTTGCCCGCACATCCGGAGACCAACACGACAAAAATGGAATTTCCTTATTTCTTGTTGATGCCAATACTCCTGGCATCACCATTACCAGAACCATCATGATGGATAGTCGCAATGCTGCCAACATACAGATCAACAATGTGAAAGTGAATAGTTCTGCCCTGGTTGGCAATAAAGGCGAAGCTTATCCTCATCTAGATACCGTACTTGATCGAGGCCGCATTATCCTTTGCGCTGAAATGCTGGGCGGTTGTCTCGAAATGTTTCAAAGAACCGTTCAGTATTTGAAAGAACGCGAACAATTCGGTGTAAAAATCGGTTCCTTCCAGGCCCTGAAACACCGCGCATCCATCATGTTTGTGGAACTGGAATTGTCTAAATCCATCGTTCTGGAAGCACTGACCGCTATCGATAACAATGCTGAAGACCTCGCCAAACTTGCCAGCGTCGCTAAAGCCAAATTAAATGATACCTTCCAGTTAGTGACTAACGAAGCGACACAGATGCATGGCGGCATTGGCGTTACAGATGAACTGGATGTAGGTTTATTTTTGAAACGCGCACGCACCATGATTCATACACTGGGTGATTCAGCTTTCCACCGTGACCGCTACGCAACGCTTTCGGGTTTTTAATACTTGGTATTAACCAAAATATAAAGGCGCATAACGCGCCTTTTTAAATTCTGGTTTTGCTTTTGAATTCTGGTTTAGCTCTGGAATAAACTTTATGCACCATCTCACCCCTTTCAATTCCATAATGGGCGGCTTGTTAATAGGCATTTCCTCGGTCTTATTGTTGTATTTTAATGGGCGCCTGACCGGCATCAGCACTATTTGCGGCAAGCTTATGCTATTCAGAAAAAATGGCATGGCGTGGCGCGCATTATTCCTTGTTGGCTTGATAGCAGGCGCAGCGCTGTATTATCTTTGGCAAGGTACAACTCCGCTTAGTCGTCCAGAATTTCCAGCATGGCTATTAGCCTGCGCGGGGCTATTGGTGGGTTTTGGCACTGCCATGGCCAATGGTTGTACCAGTGGCCATGGTGTTTGCGGTCTCGGCCGCTTCTCGATACGCTCATTGACAGCCACCCTTACCTTTCTTTTTACCGGTATCGTTAGCACTTATATTGTTCGCCACGTTTTTGGAATTTACTGAAATGCAAAAACTAATGATTTCACTCATAAGCGGCGTGTTATTCGGTTTTGGTTTGGCGCTTGCCGGCATGACTGACCCACAAAAAGTACTGGCATTTCTTGATATTACCGGAGAATGGGATGCCAGCCTGATGCTGGTGCTGGCAGCCGCTGTCGGTGTAACAGCAACCAGTTTTCACCTGATACTACGCCGCTCTACCCCGGTGTTTGATACAGAATTCCACTTGCCTGAAAAATCCGCCATTGATAGTCCATTGATCATTGGCTCAATCATTTTTGGTATTGGCTGGGGAATAAGCGGATATTGCCCAGGACCAGCAGTAGCGCTATTGGCGGCACCTGGCCGTGAAACCCTGATCTTTTTACCAGCGATGCTGGGGGGATGGTTGTTGTTTGCAGCGATGACAAAAGTTCGAGTTTAAATCCGCCTTGCTTATAAAGGCTTAACCACTGAAAATCTGTCATTACGTAAATCCGAATGACAAAAAAGGCGATTCAGAACATCGCTAATGCCATTTTTTCGGCATACACTCTAAAAACTTTAGGCCAGACAAAAATATTGGAACATCCATTATTGCGGACTGGATTCTCTACCCATTTGATGAAACAAACTTTTTGCCATGAACATCATAAGAAGTACACCCAAAACCAACACTACCCATAATGTTATTTTTTTCCAATCCGTTGGAGTTTTGACTAACGGCGCTACCCAAGGCTCAACAATACTCTGTGTAGACAGATGTGCGACACCGTACTTAACAGCATTTTTTTCGACCAAACCAGAAACAATCGAAGTCAACTTCTCAGGCTGCACAGCAATAGATTCATTCGAATACGCGAGGTAAAAGGGTTCATTCCCTTGCCTTAAAAAATACACACTCAATGGATAACGATTTACCTGAATAGCAACAACATCATTGACTTTGGGGCTTTGTGGATATTGAAAATTAATACGCCAATATCTATCTATATTTGTTCCTATAAATCGCTCTAATGAAGTGATTTTTCCATTACCCGTATCCACTTGATAAAATTGGAAATCCGTAAAATTTTCCCATTGATGCTTTAGGCTTTTTTTAGTTTTAAGATTACCCGTATAAATTTGATTCATTTCTTTAGTGACTACTCGAAATCTATCTGCACGAAATGCGGGACTGATGTGTACATCAAACGTATTAGGCGAAATATTTTTTTCATTCACCCTTTGTAAGGGCAAATTTTGGGTCCACTCATAATTAAGCTTGAGCATCTCCTGGCCAAATTTTGCTTTTATAGTTTTTATTACGGGACGCTGATCATCGAGCCATATCAATTTGATATATCGACTCGCTCTAGATGAAATAGGCAATATATTTTTAGTAAGCTGCTGATCCATAAAACGCATATTCACAATATTTTCTTTTGATATAAGATTATGCCAATTATTTAAATCATCACTCGACTCAAGCCTTAAACCAGCGATACCTTCAAAAGCACCTTCCCACTCAATTATAATCTGTGTTAAACCACCTGATACGGGTATCGACTGGGATTGCATTTTTTCATATTGTGAATTTTCAATAATATAAATACCGGGATTCTGGATTTTATCCTCCAGGGGCACATCCGTGTTTTTGTTTTCGGCATTAATAGTTAACTCGACATTTAATGCAATATTGGCTGAATGATTAATGGAAGGATCCTGCTTGATTTCATTACCTTCTGAATTTATTGGGTAAAAGCGTAATTCTTTTATAATAGAAGGCATGACTTTATTCGCTTCAAAGGTCACAACACTTGGAACTAACTCACCATTAGCGTTATAAACTCTAATATCCCTCGCATCCTGATAATATAAGGTTGATTGCACGCTCTCCGGTACAACAATCATCTGCATAGGTGAAGAATCATCTATGAGAATGTCTGCCTTATATTGAAATTTTTCTTTTTGAAATATATCAGGTTGCGCAGAAGCGTTTATAGTAAAAAACACCGAAAGGAAAACAACTCCTGTTTTCACAAGATAAAAAGTTGACCGTCGAGCATACAACATCAGCATTTCGTTATATAACTGAACTAGAGTTATCATCAAGATCATCCTTATGTTGGGTGGATAATGCGTCCTTCTTACCAGGTGGTACAGGCGCAAAATAACCCACGACCAATAATAAAATTCCGACAATCAAAAATGAAACAATGCGCTCTACTGTATCGCGCGCACTTAAATCGAGTAAAAAAAGTTTAGCCACGACAATCCCGGTTAAGACAGCTCCAGCCAACCACATTTCTCGATGGTGTTTTTTTGAAGCACATACCATTAGCACCAAACCAATCAATGTCCAGAATATCGCCACTGACGTTTGTACAATATCTGAATTAAACAATGAATAGGCTTGATACGGAACATCTTTTGCCACATGTATAATTTTAAAAAGAATCACATTCACCCAAATAAAACCCAATCCGGATATGCATTTAAGCATGAGCAATGGCGTTAAAAAGGGATATAGCGTTAATCCAAACCGTTTATACCACTGGTACATAATCATTAAAGCCAAACCCAGCACGATATCAAGAGGATTAACTATCGGTATATACGGTAAAGGCGTTGGCTCCAAAAAAGTAAAAAAATTGAATGCCAGAGTCCACCACAATAGGCCTGCTATCAATACTGTCGAAACATCTTTTTGATATGCCACTGGATGTTGGGTAAAAGGCCAACAATGAAAACGATTTATCATATGAAGATGAAAAACCATCAGTGCAGCAATGAATGCCCATATCCAGCAAAGTGCAAAATTTGCATGAACCAATTGCCAGTAACTTTCACTGCCGACTATGAATATCAGCATTAAAAAAGTCAGATCATGTAATCCTCTGGCGCCTTTTAACAGTACATTTTTTTTGTCGCAACAATAAAACGCAAGATACAAAGACAGCAAAGCACAAGGCCAGACAATATAGCCATAATGCGCAAAAACATGACTGTTTTCGACAGCATTTGCGGTATAAAACATGAGTGGCACAACTAATAACCAGGGGAAAAATCCAAATAACTTCCACTGTACACGCAAGTTCACTGCCAGCCATAAAAGTAACGATATAACCATAAACAACAGTTGGGCTGTGACTGCATAGTCTGCATGCAAGTGTCTAACTAATTGCAAGATACCGCCGGCATACCACCAGCACAGGCCCCATAGTAAAAAAAACTTTTCCATGATAGGTGTTAGTTGATGACTGTCTTTTTTATCTCTGTAAATATAGGCCGTAAACAATCCGGCAACACTAACAATAAAAATCCCTAAATATTCACCATTAATAAAAGGTTTTGCATTAAAGGCATAGGGGAAATCCATTAAAAACAAGATCCCCCCCGCTACCTGAACCAACACACCAAAATACCTGACTAACCTTCGTTGTTGGCGCATGCCAATCCAGATTAAACCGGCACCTTCAATTGCCCAAGAGGCTGCTGTCCAGCGACCATCTAAAGCAAATGGGATAGTAAGGCTGGCAAAGATCATGCCCAAGGCCAACATTGCTTCACATAACAACCGAAAATTTTTATTACTGTTATTCCATAATAATTTTGTAACAAGAAGATAAAATATTCCTAAAGAAAATGAACTCCATGCCAGACCATATTCCATATGCTTGACCAATGCGGCTTGTAAACCGAAACCTACCATTGGCACACCAAATACCAGGGTACCATCGACATAACCTCTTAAATCCGGGCTTTGCTTAAATGCAAATACAATAGAAATGGCCACATAAATCAAAAAGAATCCTATAAGGAATGGCTCTGTCGTAGCAAAATTCGCGGCTTTATAGGTTGTCACTCCCCACACAGTCCCAATGATGAACGTAAATAAAAAACCTATCACATTTAACATTCGCCAGGACTTAAACCACGAAACGGAGAAAATTGCGACATTCAAAATCATGTAGTAACCAAACAACGCTACATGATCGCCACTTCCGGTTGACACCAAAATCGGGGAAAGAAATCCACCACTAATAGCACTTATTGCCAAGCTTCGAGAATTTTGTATCACCGCGAAAAACATACCGATAAAACTCAACACAATTAAAAGCGGAAAAGCAAAACTGGCAGAAATCAGGTGATACAATTTAAAACTGGCGAAGACCGTAAGAAACATAATGGCTATAGCTCCACCCTGCATAATGAGTGCATAAGTGACTGCCTTTAAACGCAAGCGCCAGCCAATTACCAACATAGCCATCGCTCCTGACATAACGCATGAAAGCCGAATTTCTATCGGCAATAACGCATTGTCGATGGAATATTTAACTAAAAATGAAACCCCGAAAAACAACACGACGATACCCACACGCACTATGGGATTACCCTCGGTGAAATATCTTTTGATCACATTGAGTGCCGTATCAAATATATTTGCCTGGTGTTGGTGTTGGTGCGGCTGAGGATTAAGCCTGGACTGAGGTATTTTAATCCTTTCTGATGATGGCAATCCGGATTGAGATTGGCTATTGTTATCGTCAACAGCTTTTATCGGCGCACTAACAACAGAAGTGGAAATTGTGTTTTTAGCGTTTTCAAGTTCTGCTTTAATGCGTGTATCCGAATCGAATTCACTGCTCGTTACCGCACTCTTGTTGATCGCTGATGATGCGCTATCTACTTTAATACTATCGACGGGAATAACTTTATCGCTTTTACTCTTAAAAAGGGAAAACTCTTTTTCGAGCTTTATTAACCTTGCCCTGTCTTTCATCATCAGAGCCACAAGGCAACCCAATACTCCTCCTGTTATAAATCCATGTGACTTACCCAACATCTCATCCAGCAAAATGCCAAGAAGTGCTCCTATAATTGTAAAAATTGTAATCATTAATTCATTTCTCCTTCCTTTGATCCATTTTTTTATTATTCAAAATCGAATGAATTCTCTGCATAAAGGTTTCACAAAACCAGCAAGATATTGTTATGCAGTTAAACAACATCCTGTCAAAATTTGCCGGTTGCCAGCCATCGCGCACATTCTTCACCCAATTCACTCAAAGCTTTGGTTTCATATTGCGCTGAATCTTCAGCAGTGAGCACATCAGCCCAACGGCCATTGGTACCCTTGTTAATAAACACCTCTGCGCCGCCCTCCCAGAATGCGCCACCTAACGGTACGCTCTTGGTGGCATTATTTTTCATCCAGTCAAAAGAACAGTATTCAACAATGTCATCCCAACGGGTTTCATCAACAGGAATATCGAGAAAACCGGCAATTTTGCGCATTTGGCCGGGCATATCATCTTTAAGATTATTAAAATGGACAAACATGACATTAGGCAGATGGCGTATCTCCCACCAGCTACGTACAGATTGCCAAAATGGCCAGAAAGGATGGCCATCGTTATCCATCCAGTTTTGCCAGTATTGACGGATATCGGCTGGCGGTTGTTCTATGGGTGGGCCGATAAGACCAGGTGTGTCATTCAATGCGCCATACCACGCTTGGTTAGCATTGGCATGATGGTTGTACATGCTCCAAACCACATCCCTGCCATCACGGGCGATATAGATATATTTGGCCTTGGGATCATAGACCAGCGCATCAACGGGTAAATGGGTTTTAATGATGCGGCGATGATCTTGTGCTTCCACCATGGGCAGTTTGACTTCCTTGGGTGGCACGCGAAGATCCAGCCAGGGCGACAATTCAGCGACGGCCAGCTCCGGGTCGCCATTAAATAACATTTGCGCCACAATTTGCTGTGTCCATGTAGTACCCGATTTTGCATAAGTGGCAATGATGATATCGTCATCACGAAAGGCGAAATCATTCCAGATGGTGGAATCAAAATGGTGGTTGTGTAATTCGCGTTTTTTTTGTGGCCATGCAATGTTGTTCGTCATAGTTATCCCGTTTTTTTCGCTAATAAAAAACCTGGTGTATTACTTTTAAACACAATGAAAAATCTAACCACTTGAATAAAAAAAAATTCTTCACGAAATTTACCCTGAATATAGGGAAGGCTCTCAATCACAAAAAAACGTAATTCAGCGCTTCCCTCAATCCATGACTGCAAAAACGTTTACCACTCAACCGGCAGTTCAGTGATCATAGTATTGTTATAAACAGTGACTACCGCAGCCCCATGCTCGCCTGCAAATTCAACACTGTTTACATAAAACCGGTAATTATTACCCACTCTTTCAGCAGCGAGTCTTTTGGCTTTTTCGGCGGTTTCGCCAGTAAGCACAATATACGAACCAACACCCGCGATAATAACAATGACCAAACTGGCAATGATGGCTGAAAGTGGTCTACCCGTTTTGTAACCGGCTTTACTCAATGCCAAAACTGACTCTTCGCTGTTTAATTGTCGATAAACCCATATCAATACGCCGACAAAAATAAGTAAGGCACCAAAATCGACCAGAGTAACGAAAGTGTTAAGCATGACCTGGGCAAGGATCAGGTCTAATGGCTTTGAAATCGTCGTAATGGTAAAAAAACCCGAAGCTATCAATACTGCAAAAGGTGAAAACCAACGCAGGATGCGCGCTGTTTTGACACTGCCTCTTAACAGGAATAAACCTGGAACAATAGCAAATACATTGAAATTGGAAGAATAATAACGCTCAGTGAAAAGACAAAAAATCAATATCGCCAAATCAATAATGCCCAATACCAGCAACACCCAGCCAATCTTTTTGAATGTTCGATTAATTACTTTCATTCCAGACCTTATTTTTACGGTATGTATTAATTATAAACATAACCTTACATGACTTATTGAATCAAATACAAGATAGCTGTGCCGACTCTATCTCTCTTCACCAAAATTTTTCCTGGCTTTTCATGACAACCTGAAAATTTATACTACTATTATTTTGGCAGTCCCTGACGCAAGTTTGTAGGGTATCGCTCTGGCAAACCTGTTGATGTTGCCCTGCCGCCATGATTCATGGCTATATATTTCGATACGTTGTAATCTGAATATTCAGTTGTTAATTTTAACTCGGGAGAATGCATGATGAGTAAAAATCAAGACAGTAAAAAAGAAACCAAGAAACAACCCAACAAAACCATGAAAGAGAAAAAAGCTGAAAAGAAAGTTAAAAAAGCTGAAAAATCCCGGGATTAAACTTTCTTTGTTTTGATCTAGTTAGCACATCAGCCAACTGGCCTTCAGTTGGCTTTCCAGCTTTTCCAAGCCTTGAATTTTCCAGGGAAACTATGAATAACTGTCATTTAAAACCCTTTTTTCAGGGTAAACTCTCTCTGAGAAATCCCAGGATCATCTGAATAACTCCCTTTTGTCATTCTGAGGTTCCTTAACTTTACTGGTTACTCTTGTTTAAGCCATGCGTTGCATTGCCAGGTGATGCATTGCCATGTGATACATTGCCAGCTGACCCTTTCCAGCGCTTCAGCAACAAGGCATTGCTCACCACACTCACACTCGAGAACGCCATCGCCGCCCCTGCAATTACCGGGTTCAACAAACCAGCCGCTGCCAGCGGAATACCCACCAGATTATAAATAAATGCCCAGAACAGATTTTGCCGGATTTTGCTCCAAGTACGTTGCGATATATCAATAGCATCGCTGATTAAACGCGGATCGTTTCGCATCAGGGTAATGCCAGCCGCCTGCATGGCCACATCGGTGCCACCGCCCATCGCAAAACCCACATTGGCAGCCGCCAGTGCCGGCGCATCATTCACACCATCACCCACCATCGCCACCACGCCATACTGTTGTTGTAATTCGGCGATAATGGCAGCCTTGTTGGCGGGCAAAACTTCGGAACGAATTTCGGTAATCCCCAAACGGCGGGCAATCGCTGTGGCACTGGCCGCGTGATCACCGGTGACCATAATCGCCGTAATATCACGGCGCAATAATTCTGCCACGGCAAACGCAGCTTCGGCACGCGGTTCATCACCAAACGCCAGCAAGGCCAGTAACTGCGGTTTATCGCTGATGTTAGCCATCCAAGATACGGTTCTACCCTGTTGGTAATATTCCGCTGCTTTTTCGGCAAGCGGGGTTATATCCACCGCCAGCTCCTGCATCCAGCGCGGGCTGCCGATAACAATGTCTTGTTCTGCAATGGTCGCTTTAATACCCCGGCCCGCTTCAATCTGAATATTGCTAGCGATTGGTAAAGTGAGTGCCAGGCTTTTGGCCTGGTCTACAACCGCTTTTGCCAAAGGATGTTCACTGCCTGCCTGAATCGCCGCCGCCATGGCCAACATGTCATTGGGTTGTGTACCGAGCGTTTCAATACCCACCAGAATAGGTTTGCCTGCGGTGAGTGTGCCGGTTTTATCGAAGGCCACGGCGCGCACTTTATGCGCAATCTCCAGCGCTTCTGCATCCTTGATAAGAATGCCGCGTTTTGCTGCCACGCCAGTGCCCACCATAATCGCCGCAGGTGTCGCCAATCCCAAAGCACAGGGGCAAGCTATCACCAAAACCGCAACAGCATTAAGAATGGCCTGTTGCCAGTCTCCCGCTATAAAACCCCAAGCCAGTAGTGTGAGCAGTGCAATCACCAGCACTACCGGAACAAACACGGCACTCACCTTATCCACCTGACGCTGGATCGGTGCTTTTTTGGCCTGTTCATTTTCGACCAGTGCAATAATGTTAGCCAGTTGCGATTGTGTGCCCACTGCCAGCGTTTTTACTTTTAACAAACCTTCGGCATTCACCGAACCGCCCGTTACCTTATCGTCTATACCCTTGGCAACCGGCAAACTTTCGCCGGTTAATAACGATTCATCAACATGGCTGCGGCCTTCCAGTATCAACCCATCCACCGGCACACGGGCGCCGGGGCGAATCACCACCACATCGTCTACATTTACCCTGGCAATAGGCAGCTCCACTTCGATGCCGTTTTTAATCACCAACGCTACTTCTGGCCGCAAGGCCTGCAAAGCCCTGATCGCTTCGGTGGTTTGGCGTTTGGCACGGCTTTCGAGCCATTTGCCCAATAACACCAGCGTAATCACCGTGGCCGAGGCTTCAAAATACAACTGCGCATGGCCCTCCGGCATCCACATCTGGTACAGGCTTAAACCATAGGCGGCACTGGTGCCAATCGCCACCAGCAAATCCATATTGCCAGCACCTGCCCTTACCGCATTAAACCCGGCACGATAAAAACGCGCACCTAACACAAACTGCACAGGGGTGGCCAGCGCGAATTGTACCCAGGCCGGCAACATCCAGTGAATGCCGACCAGCATCGCAAACATCGGCAACGCCAAAGGCAAGGTCAACACGATGCTGGCCAGCAACCACCATTTTTCTGTATCGGGTTTGGGTTTTATGTTGGCATGATCTTTCACCGGTTCCGCCTGGTAACCGGCTTTTTTTACTGCGGCTATCAAATCGTAGATATCGCCAGCAGTTCGCATCACCACCTGGGCACGCTCGGTGGCAAAATTAACGGCGGCCGTTTCCACACCGGGTACTTGTAGCAAACTCTTTTCAACACGGTTAGCACAGTTTGCACACGTCATGCCGGTAATGGCCAAATCCAGTGTCTGTTTGGGTACATGATAGCCCGCCGCCTCTACGGCTGCGACCAGGGTTGATAGTGCTGTATTGGCATCGACCTCGATAATCGCCTGCTCCATGGCCAGATTGACATTGGCATCCCTAACGCCGAGTGTATTGCGCAGTGCTTTTTCAATACGGCCGGCACAAGAAGCACACGACATGCCTTCAATAGGCAGGGTTATGCTGGGCTGGTTGTTGGCACTATTCTGGCTGGAAGGAACTGGCATGATGATTCTCTCCGGGGAACCGGGTTGTTTTTATGGCCGATTGTTTAGCTGTTTTTTGGCGGGTTTTATTGCAGCCGATGAGTGGCGATAAGCAACAGCCTGGCAATAGGCTAGACATTAATTGTGTTAATGAAATTGATTGAGTGTTCATTATTACTGCTTGCTCTTCGCTTGAACTAAAATGCGTTCGCCATCGGGGTTAAGTTTAAAGTTGATATCAAGCATCATTTTTCCATATGCCTTTGCATCAAATGCGACAAACAAACTGCCATAAATTTGGCCGTTATTAGACTTAAAGTAATATTGCTGATTAGAAAGCCCATCAATTTTTTTATTATCGATCTTTTCTCTAACGATCTGTATTTCAGGTAGATAACCAGATTCAGGAGCCATATTCATATAGGAATCTTTAGTAACTTGAATGCCACCATCAACAGGAATAAGCCTTGCCTCCCAACGTTGAGTAACATCTTCAGCATCAGCTTCTCGATGAAAAATTACCCGTAACTGACCGCTCTGCTCTCCTTCTTTAGTCTGTTCTAATGGTGATTGGAAAAAATCTAATGTGTATGTTTTGTCATATTCAATTTTTTTTGCATATTCCCCAACTTTAAGATTTTGTGCAAATTGCCCATCCTCCATAGCAACCCGCCACGCCTTAAAAACATAAGGATTTTCAACCGAAGTATCTGTCCACAGCACTTCATTAGCACCAACTCGCGGTTGAAATCCATAAACATTCAACTGACCTGCATCAGGCGAATTATAAGTAGTTGCATTTTTCGGTATCGGAAAAACAAATTCGATATCCGGGTGTTTGATGGCTCTCAATAAAAGTGAACTGCCTTCCTTTCCCACAATGGAAAACTCACCGTTAGAATCAGTTTGCATTTGGCCGTCTCCCTTATAACCGCCTAACGCACTACCGCCTAATTGATATTCAATAATAGCACCTGCCACAGGTTGATTATTTTGATCGATAACACGACCATAAAAGTTCACTTCCTGAACATCCATGCTTGAACCAAAAACAACATAACGCACAGTTGGCAACTGCCACAGCACCACCGTTATCACTATCACCGCCAGCGTAATGCCGAGCAGGATTTTAAAATATTTGTTCATTGGCTTCCCTTGCAGAGTTAACGGTTGCGGGCAGGTTTGGAACCTGCCCCTACGGTTTTATTATTGTCATTTATTATCTGTAGAGACGTTGCAGGCAACGTCTCTACCTTTTTACATGAGTGAGTTGTTAACCAGTAACGTAACACTTCACTCTTTGAGCTTCGTTAAACCATACCGGCCATAACTACTGGCTCAATAACCCTAACACCCAATCCGGTAAAGGATCAACATAGGCTGTCATTTTGCCTCCAGCAACCTGAACGATTCGTACAAACGGATTTTCATAACTGGAGTTATCCAGCACATGAACCTGATCTGCCAAACCCAGCGCGATTACCTTCGTTACATTCCGGGTTAGCCTTTCGATACGCGGTTCAATTCTATCTTCGGGTACATTATGACCACCGCTCATTACGCGCTGATGAATACGAGCCTTGTTCAATGCCGGGTTATCAAGGTGAATATACACCATCACAATCTCATAACCTGCGGCCTTGGCATCGCCGATAAAATCAATCTTGCTGACATGTGAAAACACAGTTTCAAAACAAAATGACTTGCTGGCTGTTATCAATCGATATCGCAGCCCCTCAGCAATGTCGGCAGCCTCGCGACTTTTACCCTCGGGATCTTCAGGAAAATATTCCTTGGCGATAAGGTCTGCATTAACAAACGGAATGCCACGCGCTTTTAAAAACTGTTCGTAAAACGAACTTTTGCCTGCACCGTTACCACCCACCAACATCCACAGCTGAGGCCTAGACATAATAATCCCTTTATCCATTAAGGAAGCTCTGAAAAACTAACTTGCTTGTTCTACCTGCGTTAAATTTGGCTGGACAAAAGGCCGTAAGCCGTTGAACGCCTGCAAGGCGGCCCCATAAGGGGTGAGCGAAGCGAATCAAATGCTCATTTACTGCGTGTAAACTCCGCTTTTTCAGCCAAATTTGCCTTGTCAGAACTGCGCCGTAAACGTTTTTCAGCGATTCCCTAAGCTTTTTCAGCATGAAACTCGCCATTCTGAAAACGACCCGGCGTGCTAGTGCCGTCTGGCATGATTTGCTCCAGCAACCCTGAATGTAACTGACTAGCCTGGTATATCGGCTGGTCACGATGAACAAACTGATTCAGCGTTTCAGATACCCTACGCTCTTCAATCTGGCCAAACACCGAATCAGGGTCAATTCTCGCCACCTTTGAAGGTTTAACATCAAGCAGAAGACTGCCCGCCTGAATCTCCAGCAATACTTCAGGATCAATCAGTTTATAAAGCTTCTGGCCAAGACCTGCCCAATATTCAATGGTTTCAGCCGCACTGCGATTGAACAGGCGACCATTCTTGACCGCCTCTTCCATCAATTCAGCATCCAGACGCACTGGAGAACTCGCTTTAGGCATTACCCACCTCTCAAAATTAACACTCATTTTTATTGTAGCATATTGCTACAATTTAACATGGGAATGATGATTTTTTATCAATAAAGATCTTGCCTGAATGGCTTAGTCTCCCCTGCGCAGTAGGGGAGATGTCGCGTAGCGACAGAGGGGTTTAATCCGACCCCTCCGGCACACCGTGCCACCTCCCCTATTTCATAGAGGAGGCTTAAGTATAAACATCGCCAAATTTTTTATTAAGAAAGCTCTGGAACTGTCATTTTGAACCCCTCACAAATTCAGGATTCTTCCATTTCCAAAGGCACACCAAAACAGGTTTTCCTTACCCCGGAATCCAGACCATTGTTGCAGGCCGATTCACCGAGGAAGTGAGCCACTCTGGATAAAATAATGGTACGATTGGCAATAAACCCAAGCCTTCAAGCCCAGCCCGATTGAGAACATAGTGATGATGGATGACAGCAACGACAGCCAGAACATTGATGAATTAGACGACGATTCTTTTGATAAAGGTTCTTTCGATGAAAACGCTATGGATACCGGGCTGAACGCGGTTTCCATTAACGCCCATACGCCAATGATGCATCGGTGCGTGAGCCTTAATTTATAGTGTTTTTTTACATTTTGACTAAAAAAGTTACACCAAAAGTTACACTTTTTCATTGGATCGCGTTGGACTATTTTTATTATTTTATAACAATTTGAATAGGACATATTATTCTAAGTCACAGTATTTAACAGTGCTGTTAAGCCCTATTCGTCGTAATGCCCACCAATAGCAAAAATGTAAATATAATTATCATCAAACTTATATATGAGCCTATCTTTTTGGCTTAGCCTCCTTGAAAAAAAACCTGAAAGGCTGTGCTTTAACGCTTCTGGTTTTCCAGTTCCTTCTTCGGGGCTTCCTCGCATCATTTCCTTTAATTGCCTGCACAACACCTTGTGCATTTTTTTATCTTTTTCTCTTAGCTCTTCATAGACTTCCCAAGTAGCGCCTTCAAACACCAGCGATCTCACTTAACTCCTCCTTACTTGGTTTATATCCTTTTCCACTTGAATGTGTTTTAAGCGAAGCAGCCATCTGTTTCATCAAACTATTGTTCTGCAAAACAAAAAGAGTTTCTTGCTCTCTTTCCCAATCGTCAGCACTCAAGACTATAAAATCTTCTCCCGCCCTTCTCGTCACTTTTAGCGGCACATGATTCACAACTATTTGTTCTACATAGCTTTTTATGTTATCTCTAAACTTATTTACACTTACACTGTCCATTAATTCACCTCATTAAAACGTACTGAAACCATGTACATGAATAATAGATCAGAACCCCTAATAACGCAACATCAAGGAGCAAGGCTGAACAAGCTCGCCACTTACGCTGGGCTGCTGTGCAAAGGCGTTAATTGTACCTTGTTAGAATTATTCAGTTGGGCAGGTCACTAATATTTTAGCGATTTCACAAACCTTTCTAGCAATGTCAGTTGGCGCTATCTCAATTAGCTTTGCATTTCTCGCACTAAAGTCTAACGATTTTATTTGGTGAACTAAGACAGACCCCGAAGTAGACAGGCCTTTCGGAAGCAGCACTTCGAGCTTAATACCCCTAACAGTGGAAGTAATCGGAGCTACGATAGCCAATTCTGTCTGTTCATTAAATGCATGTCGAGAAAGAACAAAAGCTGGTCTGCGTTTCATTATTTCCGACCCGGCACTAGGGTCGAAATCTATTTCAATGATATCGCCCTGCTTTGGTATGTAATTCAATTAAAATTCCTCTTTACCCACAGTAGAGTTATTCAACCAGGCTTTATCTTCCTCAGAGAGAATCAATTTCTCTTTAGGGCTGCCTTCAAGCAAGCTCTCAAGAGTCAATTCATCTTTTATTGGCTTTAAAAGTATTCCTTCTTTACCAATGGACAAATCAAGGTTTGAGCCCACCTGCAAGCCCAATGTCTTTAAAACGGCCTTTGGAAGGCTCACAATGGCCGCACCACCAGACTGTCTAATTGCTATTTTAGTCATTGCTTGCTCCACTTAAAAAAGCTGTTATACAAAAGTATAACTCCATCAGGCTTTATGTCAATATTGTTATACAAATATATAACTTTTTACAAAACTCTCGTATGCACGGTGTATATCATCATAGTTAAACCAGGCATCAAGACCCTCTCCCTCTAATCTCTTGTTTAAGAGTCCAATCAAACACTTAATTGCGCTTGAACGCGATCGGTAGCCTGGTTATAAATGGCTGTATATCCCATGGCATCATAACCCTTGGCTCTGCGCTGAAACATTCTTTGCAGCATAGGAAGGGATGTATCAACGTAATCATAAATGGTGACGCGATCTTTGCCGCTCATTTGACGGTGAATGCGACCAGCGTATTGAGCTAACGACCCTTTCCACGAAATAGGCATAGCTAAAAATAAAGTATCGAGTCTGGGAAGATCAAAGCCTTCACCAATGTACTTGCCTGTAGCGATAATGATTGGGGCTGTTTTTAAGGCCTCTTCTGCCACTTGCCTTTCTTTAGCTTTCATTCCACCCTGCAACACAACAACCTCGAATCCCAAATTGATTAATAGCTCGCTCAATAGCGTGGCGTGTTCCCGTCTCTCGGTAAGCACTAATGGATTTCGACCATTTTTTGTTTCCATCACTACATCATCAACAATTTGCTGGTTTCGACTATTCGACCGCATTAACCATTCATAAACATTGGCTATATGAGGCTTTACATTGGCAAGACTGAACTCTAACGGGAGCGTAGTATGCAATTGTCGAATGATGACTTTTTGCTCTAATAACTGAGTGCCATCCGCTTTTGCATGGTGACGTATTGCACCTGTTTGCATAAAAATAATACGCTGATGGCCATCTTGTCGTTCCGGGGTCGCTGTCAGGCCAAGCACATATTTGGCACGCACCTCGCTTAACATCAGTTCAAAACTGGGGGCTGAAACGTGATGACATTCATCAACAATGATTTGACCATACTTCAATAACAAGGGATCCATTTCACCACTTTTGCGCCGAATAAAACTTTGATAGGTCGCAATATCAATTTCATAGGACGGCTTGCATTTACCGCCGCCAATAACACCGATACTAACACCCGAAACAAAGGCATTTAACCTTTCCTTCCATTGATCCAATAACTGACGACTATGAACCAGAATCAATGTATTAGTTTTACGTTGAGCGATTATACCGATGGCTGTAACTGTTTTTCCAAATGCCGTTGGCGCATGCAATGTCCCTGTATCGAATTTCAGCAATGCGCTAACCGCTTCAATCTGGTTTTTCTTTAAACCACCCAGAAATTGTATTCCTTCTATACTTGTCCCAGCATAGCGCTGATCGTTGTATTCGATGTGTATGCCCTGCTCTTCTAACAAGATCACCACATCATCCAGGCATCCTCGGGGCAAGATCAAGTAGTCATCTTCAAATCGGGCACAACAGATATACCGTGGCGTGCCTTGCGTAGAGAAACGCATGGCCTGAGCCTTATAGAATGCCGGATTGGCAAAACTGGCTAGTCTCTTAAGCCGGGTAATCAGCAAAGGGGGTAATGATGCTGTAGGAATATAGAGCTGATTGGCCAGAACCAGCACCAGTGTTTTCGGGCAATTACTTAGTTTGGTGTGCTCAATAGGTAGAGCTTTTTCCCAAGGGTTGGGCTGAGATTCATTGGTTGGAATAGTTGAACCTGTTGGTTTTTGAATGAGGCTATACAATATCTGGCTTGGTAGTTTTTCCAGTTGTTTCAAAAATAGCCATTGATCGGGGTGTGGCTTGAACGTGTTATCAACAAAAACACTATTGCCACTTTGTCGTGGAATAAACTGCAACGGCAATGCAATCAGATTGCCAAAACCACCACTGGGCATGAAATCTTGATTTGGGAATAAACGATCATACGATTCAAATGAAAGCCCTGGATGCGTTTCCATAGCAAGATCAAGCAACTTTGACCCCAATAACCTCGCATCTTTTGCAGGAATGGCACTCTCAAAAAATATCCAGAGATGTGCGCCCTTTCCTGATCTTGAACGCTCAACGGCGTGCGGTATATGTAGCTCATTACACCTTTCAGCAAGCGCTAAAACGGCTTGCTGCCAATCAGACTTATCAAGGTCAAACGCCAAAAAATGGCAGGCATTGTCTTGCAACAAAGGGTATAAACCAATGATTTGCTTGCCGGATAAATGCCCATAGATTTCTTGTTGATTAATGCCCTTAAAATTTCGATGCGCACATTCACTGCACTTCACCACAGGTTTTTGGCATATTCCAGATACCCACTCATTGTGGCAAGCGACAGAATAACCATTCCGGCCACGGGTGTTTTCCCAGCGAGTGGCGAATATATCCATGCGCCCTATAAACAGGCGCTGAAAAATCACTATCTTTTCAGCGGTTGAAAATTCTGATAATTGCGCATCTGAAGGCTGGAATGGTTTGATTTGTTCAAGCAAGATACGTTGGCGAGTGAGTAAAGTTTCCTTTTCCTCCTCAAGCGCAGTTAACCTTTTTTCGATTGCCTGAAGCTCGCCAGAGTGACTCATGAACTATACTTAACCCTGTAGCAGCGTTTAAACGCGCTTTTCAGCAGAGTTGTAAACTTCACTATTACGACGTGGGCCAACGGCAATAATCAATACCCTGATTGCCTGACCGTCTACCTGATAGACAATACGAGTATTGCCAGTGCGGATTCGTCTGCAACCTGCGAGACTATTTCTTAATGGCTTACCCATTTTGTCTGGTTCGCCATTAATAATGCGCTCTTCAATAACACGCAGAATTCTTGCAGCCTCAGCATTGCCAAGACTGATGAGATCATCCGTAACTTCTGGGTGGTAATCAACTTTCCAGGCCATAACCGTTACTCGGAAAATCGTTTTAGCATTTCTTCATGAGACACTAATTGAACCGTATCCATTTGCGCCAAGCGTTCACGAGCAACCGCATCAATCCGCAAATCATCCAGTTCATTCATAACCGATTCGAACTCACGGATACTCATCATAACGGCGGCAGGTGAGTTATTTTTCATCACGACATACCGATCTTGCTCGCCAGAACTAAGCTTATTAAAAAGATCACTGGCACTTTTGCCAAGCTCAGTCACCGATATGGCTTGATCGGCTCGCTCAAGTAATATGGCCATTTTTTACTCCAACTAAAATAAGATAATTGTTTAATAATAATAGGATTATAGTTCGACATGTAAAAATGACCAGTTTGTTTTTAATTATTCTGTTAATGCGCATAATTAGTAAAAATAACCAACTAACTTAATCATCAACCAGCAGGATAAACACCACCCAGACGACTGATCACTTCATTGAAGCGTGGAATACCTTCATCCGGTTCTTTATCGGCAGCATGGCTTTGCAGTTCCGACTTGACCTCCCCGTAATCTCCCCAAGGTAATGTCGCGGTATAACACATCAGTTGATGCAGGGCTTTTGTTGTCGTTCTGAATTGCCCCAGGCGTGTCGCGTTCTTAAGGCCATTGAGGTAGCTCTCTCGATGCACCGTCGGCACGATAATCTTGTACTGGTCACACGAGACCAATTCTGCATTCATCATCAAGCGTGACAAGCGACCATTGCCATCATCAAACGGATGACATTCACTGATCAGAAAATGCATAAACAATGCCCGTTTAATCCCCGCCGGCAAACTTTTGTAAACCTCAAACCCCTGCACCAGCGTTCCCTCAACCATGGACGGATCGACAAATAACGTACTGCCAGCCTTATTGGCTTTTTGCTTGAATTCACCAGGGCGTTTATCCGGTCTCGCTGCCAGCAAAATGGCATGGCGAGCCAGTAACAGACTGATCAGCTCATTAGCTGTTTGGGGAACACGCTTCATTTCCGCCATATCACTGGACAGTTCCATGTGGGCCAATACATCATGGCTATCCTGATGACGGTCATAAATTTCCCGCTGTTCGAAGACAATGCTTTCCGCTTCGCCGATAGTAAATTCCGTGCCTTCAATGTAATTGGAAAAGTAGCTTTCAAAGAAACACAGGTTACGCCAGGCTGACTTGCTGTATTCAAACGGGAACGTCGTAAGATCGAGTGGCGCCAGATAAGCCGCAAACCGGTGAAAACGCTCCAGCCTCAACGCATCAAATGGCTCTCCTCTGGCCTGGGCTATGCCTGATCGCGTATGAAGTATCCCCTCCAACGGATGGGTGGCAAGAATGGCGGATACCATCTTGCCCAATTGTTCATATTCATCGTCGAGGCCAAACGATTGCGCCAACTGCCGGGCTTCATCCCTCAAGGCATTCAGGGCATTCTCACCCCGCTGCAATACCACCTTGACCAGTTCTGCCTCTACCCAGTCACGCCCCAGAGTTTTCTTGCTGGCGGCATTACCCCTCGAGGGCGACAGGTTTTCCAGGCAATAACGGGCCTGGTTACTGCGCTTCATGTCAGGGTGGAAAGGCTCGACAGCCAGCGTCACATCCCCCGGCTCCAGTACAAACTCCAGATGCCCTACCTTGACCGTGCGTCGCCCGGCCTGCGGCGTAA
>CAZTZY010000034.1:0-27596 GCA_964617765.1 uncultured Spongiibacteraceae bacterium | reverse complement strand
CCTGAATTGAATCTACGACTGTCAAAACTTTTCTCAGAATATCTTTTCATCGAGACAGTAACATCCGGGTGTTTTATACAACTCCCGGATAGCATTGCCAGAATGGATTAACTTACTTCAGTTTTTTATATTTCATGCGTTTCGGCGCTGCATCATTACCCAAACGTTTTTTACGGTCTTCTTCATATTCTGTGTAATTGCCTTCAAAGAAAGTCACCTGGCTATCACCTTCAAACGCCAATATGTGGGTAGCCACACGATCCAGGAACCAACGATCATGGCTGATAACCATAATGCAACCCGGGAAGTTGTTGATGGCATCTTCCAGCGCGCGCAAGGTTTCCACATCAAGGTCGTTGGATGGTTCATCGAGTAGCAATACATTCGCGCCCTGCTTTAACGTACAAGCCAGTTGCAAACGACCACGCTCACCACCCGACAGGTCACCAACACGTTTCTGCTGGTCGGTGCCCTTGAAGTTAAAACGACCGGCATAGGCACGCGATGGAATTTGGTAACTGCCGATTTGCAGGATATCGCTACCGCCGGAAATAGCCTCAAACACGGTTTGTTTGTCATCAAGTTCATGGCGTAACTGTTCGATATAAACAAGCTTCACCGTATCACCCAACTCCACCTTGCCGCCATCAGGCTGTTGCATGCCAGCAATCATCTTGAACAACGTTGATTTTCCGGCACCATTACCACCAATAACACCGACGATAGCCCCCTTGGGAACTGAAAAACTGAGGTTGTCGATCAATCCACGGTCACCAAAACTTTTGCTGACGTTATGCACCTCAATCACCTTGTCACCCAAACGCGGCCCAGGTGGAATATAGATTTCGTTGGTTTCATTACGCGCCTGGAATTCTTGCGAGTTCAGCTCATCAAAACGAGCCAACCGTGCCTTGCTTTTCACGCGCTGACCCTTGGCGTTAGAACGCACCCATTCCAGTTCATGTTTAAGGGTTTTCTGATGGGCACTTTCCTGCTTCTCTTCCCTCTCCAGACGTGCCTGTTTCTGTTCCAGCCAGTTGGTGTAATTACCTTCATAAGGAATACCATGGCCACGATCGAGTTCCAGTATCCAGCCAGCCGCATTATCGAGAAAGTAGCGATCATGGGTGATAGCCACTACAGTTCCAGGGAAATCACAGAGAAAATGCTCAAGCCAGCCGACACTTTCAGCATCAAGATGGTTGGTGGGCTCATCGAGCAATAACATATCAGGGCGTGATAACAACAAACGGCACAGGGCGACACGACGACGCTCACCTCCTGACAGGTTTTTAACCTCGGAATCCCATGGTGGCAAACGCAGGGCATCAGCGGCCACTTCCAGCTGGTGATCAATATTGTGCGCATCCCAGGCCTGGATAATATCTTCATATTTAGCCTGCTTTTTAGCCAATGCATCGAAATCGGCATCCGGCTCAGCATAATCGGCATAGACCTTATCGAGGCCAGCCAATGCTTCCAGCGGTTCACACAAACCTTCTTCCACGTTTTCACGCACAGTTTTGCTTTCATCGAGCTCCGGCTCTTGCGATAAATAACCGATTTTCAGGTTAGGCATGGGACGCGCTTCACCGATAAAATCTTTATCGACCCCCGCCATGATTTTTAACAATGTCGATTTACCGGAACCATTCAGGCCTAGCACACCGATTTTGGCGCCGGGAAAAAATGACAGGGAAATATCTTTCAGTATTTCGCGCTTGGGTGGCACCACCTTGCCAAGGCGATTCATGGTATAAACGTATTGAGCCATAGTAATTTTCTTTAAATAAACAGGGACTGCTATTATAAGCATGCCTTTAACAGGCCACCAAAAAAATCTTACCCGCCGCCTTAACAAGCGCCAAGAAGAAAAGCTTATGCCAAACGACAGTCAAAAAAGCCGGGAACAATTCATGTTATTGGTGGGAACAAGCCTGAAAACACAGCACCCGTTAAAACTGTTGCTCAGTAAGTATTGTGGTGATGAAAAGGAATTACAACGCCTGACCATTCGCCCGATTACCTTGCGCAATACCCCGGCACTGACTTTTGTTTATAGTTACAAAACGCGCGACATCACCAAAAATTTTAGCATTGCTGATGGCCTGCCCATTATCGCCCAATTGCTGGAAAGTGATTTCCGCAATGCCCACCTTTTTACCGATAGCGCAGAAACGCAGCTGGAAATCAGCAAAAAAGGCAAAATAACGCTGCGCACCCACCCGCTACAACAGGAAGCCAATATTGCCGATGCACACAATCGCGAGAAAAAACGCTTTGTTGATATCCATCGCCCCTTCCTGACAACACTCGGCATTACCGATCAACAGCAAAAACTGATTCCCTCGATGTCACACAAATGGAAACAGATTAACAAGTTTATCGAAGTGTTCAGCCAGGCACTGGCTACCTCACCACTGAAAACCGATAAACCGATTCATGTGGTGGATTTTGGTTGTGGCAAAGGCTATCTGACGTTTGCCATCCATGATTACCTTTACCATACGCTGCATAATGCAGCGCAAGTGACCGGTGTAGAACTGCGCGAAGAGTTGGTTAACCTGTGTAATACCACCGCCGCCAAACTGGAAAATCGCGACCTGTCGTTTGTGTGTGGTGATGTCAAAACCCATGCCCCGAACAATATTGATGTAATGATTGCCCTGCACGCCTGCGATACTGCGACCGACTATGCCATTCACTATGGCATTCAGTCCAATGCCTCGATTATCATGTGTTCACCCTGCTGCCATAAACAGATACGCCCGCAAATGCACACCCCGGCCGTACTGAAACCGTTGTTACAATACGGAGTGCATATGGGGCAGGAAGCGGAAATGGTCACCGACTCTTTGCGCGCCTTGCTGCTCGAATCTAACGGTTACAGCACCAAGGTATTTGAATTTATCAGTCTGGAACATACCAACAAGAACAAGATGATCCTGGCAGTAAAACAACACAATCCTGGCGATAATAAAGAAGTGTTAAATCAGATTGCAGCCATCAAAGCCTTTTATGGCATTAACGAACATTGCCTGGAAAGCTTGCTGCAAGATTCGCAAAACAACAATATTATAAAACACTAATAAAAGAGGGTTAACATATGAGTATCATTAAAGAATTTAAAGATTTTGCAGTACGCGGCAATGTCATTGATATGGCAGTAGGTATCATCATTGGCGCTGCCTTTGGAAAAATTGTCAGTTCGTTTGTAGGTGATGTCATCATGCCGCCAATCGGCGTATTAATTGGCGGCGTTGATTTTAGCGATTTGGCTTTCATATTGGTTGCTGCCGCTGGCGATACTCCCGCCGTAACTATTGCCTATGGCAAATTTCTGCAAACTATTATTGATTTTACCATTGTTGCATTCGCAATTTTTATGGCAGTTAAAGCGATTAATAAATTAAAAAAGAACGAAGAAGACACCGCGAAAGAGCCAGCCAAACCTTCTACCCAGGAGATTTTACTGACGGAAATCCGTGATTTACTGAAAAACAAACAATAATTTTCCTAACAGTATAGACGTAGCATGCTACGTCTATACGACACACCGCACCACAACAACACTATGACCATAAAACTGTTTAAAATACTGTTAAAATGCATACTCGGTTTTTTGCTCATCAGTTTCGCATGGGTATTGCTTTACCGCTTTATACCGATAGCTGGCACACCGTTAATGGCAATACGCTGCATTGAGCAGGCCATTAACCCGAAACAGGAAATCCGTTTCCATAAAGATTGGGTTGCCATTGAAAAAATCAGCCCACACCTGATTACTGCCGTTATTGCCGCTGAAGACCAGCTATTTTTACAGCACCACGGATTTGATATTGTCGCTATAAAAAAAGCCCTCTCCAATAACAGCAAAAAAACGCGCAGCCGCATCAAGGGCGCCAGCACCATCAGCCAGCAAACTGCTAAAAATGCTTTTCTCTGGCCGCATCGCGATTGGGTGCGCAAGGGATTGGAAGCGTATTTCACCGTACTGATTGAATTATTATGGAGCAAGGAACGCATCATGGAAGTTTACCTGAATGTGATTGAAATGGGCGATGGCGTTTATGGTGCACAAGGCGCCGCGCAATACTACTTCCATAAAGATGCCTCTAAGATAAGCCGTTATGAAGCAGCCAGCATTGCAGCGATATTACCGAATCCAATACGCTGGAGCGCGAACAAACCCAGCCAATACATACACCAGCGCATATATTGGATTGAACGCCAAATGTATAATCTCGGAAAAATCGATCTGGATCCTGATAAAAAATAATGCCTAACAACCAAGCAATAAAATACTTGGCAAAATGGACACTATAATGACCAACACTCAAGACCTGACTGAAAACAACACTCCACCGACTGTCACTTTCTGGCAAGCCTTCCTCTTCTGGTTAAAACTGGGATTTATCAGTTTTGGTGGCCCCGCCGGGCAAATATCCATCATGCACCAGGAGCTAGTGGAAAATCGTCGATGGATATCAGAACGTCGATTTTTACATGCATTAAATTACTGCATGGTCTTGCCAGGACCAGAAGCACAACAACTCGCCACTTATATAGGGTGGTTAATGCACCGCACCTGGGGTGGAATAGTTGCCGGCGTATTGTTTGTTTTACCGTCACTCTTCATCCTTATCACCCTATCATGGATTTATGTTGCCTATGGTGACATGACCATGATCGCAGGCCTTTTCTATGGCATTAAACCCGCTGTTACCGCGATTGTAGTTCAGGCAACACATCGTATAGGCTCGCGTGCCTTAAAAAATAATTTGTTATGGGCTATTGCCGCTGCTTCATTTGTGTCGATATTCGCACTAAAAATTCCATTTCCGGCCATTGTCATTGGCGCTGCCATTATCGGCTATATTGGCGGAAGAGTGGCGCCAGAAAAATTCACCGCGGGTGGCGGCCATGGTAATGCAGAAAAATCCTTTGGGCCTGCCTTTATAGATGATGATACCCCTACGCCTGAACATGCCCGGTTCAACATACCACATTTAATAAAAGTGTTAGCCATGGGAATGTTATTATGGCTATTACCCATGGGAATTTTACTCGCCACTCAGGGTTGGCAAGGCACACTCACGCAAATGGGCTGGTTTTTTACCAAAGCTGCCTTGCTCACCTTTGGTGGTGCCTATGCAGTATTACCCTATGTCTATCAAGGTGCTGTAGAGCATTACCAATGGCTTACACCGATCCAAATGATTGATGGCCTGGCATTGGGCGAAACCACACCAGGCCCACTGATTATGGTAGTTGCTTTTGCAGGTTTTGTTGGCGGTTATGCAAAGGAAGTATTAGGGCCAGAAATGTTATTCCTGGGCGGTGCACTTGCTGCCACTGTGGTTACCTGGTTTACTTTTTTACCTTCATTCCTGTTTATTCTTGCAGGCGGCCCGATGGTAGAATCCACCCATGGCGACCTCAAATTCACAGCGCCACTAACTGCAATAACTGCAGCCGTGGTGGGGGTAGTACTGAATCTTGCACTATTTTTCGGCTACCATGTCTTATGGCCTAACGGATTTGAATTGTCGCTGGAAAAGTTCGACTGGATTTCTGCGTTGATAGCTATCGCGGCAGGCATTGCCTTATTTCGTTATAAACTCAATGTCATTCATGTAATAGCGGCATGTGCCATCATGGGACTGATTGTTAAACAGTTGACCTGATATTTACCACACCGTTTTCATGGTGCCACCGTCAGCCACCAGTGTAGCGCCAGTAATATAATTGGCCGCATCCGAAAGCAGGAATGCTGCTGCGTTAGCGAACTCTTCAGGTTGGCCATATCGACCCAGTGGAATGCCTGATGCAGTGATGGCATGTTGTTCTTCAACACTGCGCTGGTTTGCTTTGGCTTGTACCGCATCCAGATTTTTCATCCTGTCGGTGGCAATCAATCCCGGCACCAGGTTATTCACGCGTATACCATATCGTGCTTCGGTTTTTGACAGGCTTTTGGCCAGACTGGTCACCCCCGAACGCATTACATTGGATAACAACAGAAAGTCGATGGGCTCTTTCACCGACGACGACGTGAGCGTAAGGATACTGCCCGATTGTTGATGTCGCATGGTTGGCAGCACAGCACGTATCATGCGCACTGCTGACATCAGTGTGAGGTTAAAGGCATTCAGCCAGGCTTCATCATCGAACTGGTCGAACTGGCCGGGCGGTGGCCCGCCGGCATTCACAACCAAACCATCAATACGGCCAAAATGCGCCAGGCTTTGCTGTACCCATGCATTAATATTACCGGCATTTTTAGCATCGCATGGCACACCGATACAATCGGTAATGGTTTTAAGTTGATCTGCCGCTGATTGAATGCGTTGTGCATCGCTGCTACAGATAGATAACCTTGCACCTTCTTCAGCCAAACGCGAAGCAATAGCAAAACCCAGTCCCTTGCTGGCACCTGCCACCAAAAATACTTTATCTTTTAAATGTAAATCCATAATCATCTACCTTATTAATTACTGTAGAGACGTAGCATGCTACGTCTCTACGAATCACAAAACCGTTTACATTTCTCGCAATAATTGCATGGGTGCCACTTGCAGCACTTTTCTGGCACTGATAAATCCGGCCAAGCCGACTATCAGCACACCGGCCACTGGCGCAACCCACCATAATCCAGGATGCAACTGCAAAGCCATATCAAATACCTTGCGCTGCAAGATCAACATCACCACTTCAGCACCAAGGGTAGCCAATACCCCGGCAATCAAACCGATGATTGCAAACTCCGCGAACAGGCTGCCGGCAATCAGGCGACGCGTGCCCCCTAATGCACGAATAACTGTATTTTCACGCAAGCGTTCGGCAAGGCTGTTTTGCACTGTGGCTATCATCACCAATAAGCTGGCAATTATCACAAATACCAGGATAATTTCTAACGCCAGTGATACATGGTCGATAATCATGCGGATCTGTTTTATCAGGCTGTCAATCTCAATAACGACTGCCGTTGGAAATTGCTGCAATAATTGTGTGACCATTTTTTGCTTTTCATCGGGCAACCAAAAACTGGTCATAAACGTTTTGGGGTAGGTCTTTAATTGCGGTTCTGTGAATAACATATAAAAATTGGGGCGCATCCTGTCCCATTCCACTTCGCGGATACTGCTGACTTTAGCGCTGAAAGTTTCCGCTGCGAGCATAAAGGTCAAGGTATCGCCGAGTTTGATTTTCAGGCGCTCTGCCAGCTTTTTCTCTACTGAAACACCATTTTGGCGATTGGTTTTATTCCACCATTCGCCCTCCACCAGCGTATTATCAGGCGGCAAGGTCTCGGCCCATGACAAGTTTAATTCCCTATCAGCACCCGCACGACTCAGTTCTTCTTTACTGACAAATTCACGCACTGGCTGGCTATTGATTTCCACCAATCGGCCACGCACCATAGGATACAGGTTTTCAGTTTTCACCTGTTTTTCTTCTAACCAGTTTTTTACAGATTGCAATTCATCTTCCTGGATATTCACCAGAAAATAGTTCGGTGTTTGTGGTGGCAATTGCTGCTGCCATTGTATAAACAATGTATTTTTTATTCCGCCTATCAGCAGTAACAACATCAGGCTGACCGCAAATATTGCCGTCTGAATCGCATTGGTTTTCAGGCGACGCTTGATATTGGACAAAGCCAGTGTTTGCCAGCCAGAAGCCTGCATGGTCACCTTGCCCAAACGTGAAAAAAACCATGCAGCAGGCAAAGCCACCAATAAACACACAACCACTACACTCAATAACAATAATGAGCCCAACAACCATTGTTGCGTATAAAGAATCAATACTGCCAATAATCCGACTACCGCAATAGCAAGGCTACTGCGCGAAAACCCGCTAACACTGTCACCCTGCAAATGAAATATCCTGATCGCCGGAATATTTTTTAACTGCAACAAGGGTGGCAAGGCAAATACCAGCAGGCACAGTGCCGCGACAAAAAATCCCAGTGCAAAAGGCCAAAGACTGATATCCGGGATGGTGACCTTCAGGTTATTGGCTACCTGCTGCACCACCAGTTCCTGCATGCCATAGGCAAACAACCAGGCCAAAATTACTGTGACTAAAAGGATAATCAGTAACATGCGCAGGTACAGACCTTGCACTAAACCAGCCGTTGCCCCGAGAGTTTTCAGCACAGCCACCTGTTTGATATGGCGCTGGCTAAAACGGGAACTGGCCATGGCGATGGCAATACTGGCCAGGATGACAATAATACTGCTGGCCAGCAGGAAAAAGTTTTTGGCGCGCGCCAAAGCGATAGCAATGGTGGGCTGGGTATTTTCGAGGTCTAACCATTTTTCACTTTCGCTGAGTTGTGGCAGCAACCATTCCTGGTAGGCACTGATCTGGCCTGGTGATCCGGCAAATAGATAGCTGTAACCCAGACGACTGCCTTCAGACACAACCGCTGTTTTTTCTATATCATCCCAGTGCATGAGAACACGCGGCCCCATGGTCATAAAGCCGGCACCTCGATCAGGTTCGGATACCAGCTCAGCGGTAATTTTAAGCCGTGCATCGCCGATATAAACTTCATCACCCATCTGCAAGGGCAATAAAGAGAACAAGCGGGCTTCTACCCATAATTCTCCGGGCTTCGGCCCATCAAGCGTATTGACGATATCGCCAAGGTGCGTTTTACGGTATTTCAGTTCACCCCTTAACGGATAAACATCATCTGCTGCTTTTACACTAACCAGTTGCGGCTGGTCATCCACATATAACATCGACTGGAACGATAGATGCCTGGCTTGCTGCAAACCCAGTTTCTGTGCCTCTGCCAGCCATTCTTTCTTTACTGGCCTTGGCGCACTTAATACCCGGTCTGCGGCAAGAAACTGGCTGCTTTCTCCTGCCAGCATCACTTGCAGGCGCTCGGCAAACAGGGTTAATCCCGTCACAACCACTATGGCCAAAAACAAGGCCGAAAACAGTAAGGGCAGCTCACCGGAACGCCAGTCAGTTTTCAGCAACTTCCAGGCGAGATTCATCGGCTTTCCTCACCGGGCACTTTTTCGCCGGGCACTTTTTCACCGGCACTCTTTTCTGATAACCGGCCTTCTTCTATAACCAGCTGGCGCTGGCAATGCCCGGCAAGGCGTTGCTCATGCGTTACCAGTATCAAGGTGGTGTTATATTTTTTATTGAGATCAAACAATAGGTCAATAATGGTAGAACCGGTTTTGGCATCCAGATTGCCAGTGGGTTCATCTGCAAACAGGTATTTGGGCTGGCTGGCAAATGCCCTGGCGATAGCTACACGCTGTTGCTCCCCACCGGAAAGCTGTGCCGGAAAATGCCCCATGCGATGCCCCAGGCCAACTTGCTGTAAATAGGCCGAAGCTTTAGTCGTGGCCTCCTTATCACCCATCAGGTCTAACGGCAGGGCTACATTCTCCAATGCCGTCAGGCTCGGCAACAGATGAAATGACTGGAATACAAAACCCACATTCTTGCCACGAAACAAGGCACGCTCATCTTCTGACAATGCACTGATATTTTGGCCATCCACGGTAATACTGCCTTGAGAGGGCACATCCAGTCCCGCCATCAAACCCAGCAAGGTGGTTTTACCGGAACCGGAACTCCCGGTAATTGCCACTGTCTCACCTGCAATAATGCTAAAAGTAACATCCTTGAGGATATTGATGATTTCATCCCCATAGACCACACTATGGGTAACATTTTCTACCTGAATCATGCATTTCTACCTTGTGATACTAATGAATATGATTGTACGCTCAACTTTACACAAAATTGCCTTGAAATATCCCTCTATGAAAAAATTGTCATTTGTATTGATTACTGCCTTTGGAATTTTTACAGCTACTTTTTGCAGTCCGCTCTACGCCGCCAACATCCTGGTTTTCGGCGATAGTTTAAGTGCAGGTTATGGGCTACAAGCAGAAGAAGATTGGCCGACATTACTAAAACAACGCCTTCAGGCTGAACAACCCGGGCAATACACTGTTATTAACAGCAGTATCAGTGGTGAAACCACCGCTGGCGGCCTCAGTCGTTTCGCGAAAACCTTCAGTAAATATAAGCCATCTATTGTCATTCTTGAATTGGGTGCGAATGATGGATTGCAAGGCCAGCCATTAAATACCATGCGCAAAAACCTGGGCAAGATGATTGAGTACAGCCTTAAAAATGAAGCCAGGGTATTACTGGTAAGCATGAAAATACCGCCGAATTACGGCAAACGCTACACCTCTGAATTCCAGCAAAGCTTTCCCGAACTCCAACAAGAATACAATATTTATCTGACCGATTTTTTATTGGGCAACCTGTCTGGCCGCCCGGAATTATTCCAGAAAGATGGCCTGCACCCTGCGGCTGAAGCCCAACCCATTTTACTGGAAACTGTATGGAAAAGCCTGAAACCCTTATTGCAGAAGCCAAGATAAACTGTCAATCTACAACTACACGAACTTTAAAAAACCCATAACAACCAAGAGGTAACCATGAGCCTAGAATTTACTTTCAATCATTCAGTGGACGAAATTTTTGATCTTTTTTGTGACCCCGATTTTTTAGTGGAGCGATCAATGGCATTGGGTGAAATCAGCGCCGATGCCGAAGTGGAAGAAGATGACAGTGGCAAAATCACGGTCAAAATGCGCCGCGAAGTGAAACAGGATTTACCAGCGTTTCTGGCCAAATTATTCAACCCGCAACAAGTCATCACCATGACTGACGAATGGCGTTTGGTAGGAAACAACTATGTCGGCAAGGGTGAGTTTCTGGTAGAAGGGCAACCTGTCAATGTTAAAGTCGAAATGACGTTAAAACCGCAGGGTAAAGGCTGTGTATACAGCATCAAATACAAACCAACCGCAAAAATCCCGCTCATTGGCGGCAAGGTTGAGAAATTCATTCAAGGTAATTGTGAAGAAGGCACCATGAAAGAATTGAAATATATGGCAGCACAACTCGCTGGCTAATACTCCACGATAAATACCGGAAGGCCAAAACCTTGAAACTTTGGCCTTTTGACAACCCCATTCTTCTTATCCAGACCAGTGAACAAGCCTACAACGCCAATAATAATTTTATTACCATCCAATGCTCCTGTTAACACTATTTCCAGAAACAGCAATACGTTGTATTTAGGTAACTCAATAGGGAAAACCCACTGACTAGTGCATTTTCAGCATAACTAAACCATACTTAACTACATATCATTGCAAGACAATATGCCATTCAAGTACCGTGTTTGTTATAACCTTTAACCATTGATCAATGTCATGCCCTTACTTGCCGCCGGACATCATTTATATTTTCCTAGCATGCGCATTTTGCAGGCACTGCTTTTTCTCTGTAAAAATCTGTCAGCCTGGTTATTGTTCCTGCTTTTTTGCTCAGAACTACAGGCCGCCAATGCCTTGGATGTTGCTGACCTGAACAATCAGCAGAATCTCTCCATCGAAAGCCATTTGGCCTACAAACAGACTGATAGAAAAACATTTAAACCTCACGATTTATTAACCATTAGTGATTGGCAAGATGCCGAAAAACTGGATATTGATAATTTTGGCAGTGAAGATTCCTGGCTCAAACTACAACTACACAATAGCAGCAATAAAACAGTCAAATTCCTTCTTATCCAGAATAACCCTCAAATTCCTCAAATCCAGATATGGCAAAACCAGAATAACATTTTGAAACCTCTCTATGATGCAGGAGCACGAAAGGCATTTTCAGATAGGCCAATACAACATCGTTATTTTGTTTTTCCATTAACCTTGGGCGCAGGCGAAAAATCCGATGTCTTCATCCATAGTGAACATGCCCCGCATGATTTGATCTATCGGACAAAAATCTGGTCAGAAGATGCTTTCTTTAAACATCCACATTTTGTCGATTTATGGGAAGTGTTTTACTTCGGTGTTATTTTTGTCATGGTTTTATACAACATCTCCATTTTCTTGATGACCAAACAATATGAATACCTTTACTACTCACTCTTTGTAAGCGGCGCATTGCTCACCTTTCTGGCGATTTCAGGTTATGGATTCCAGTGGTTATGGCCCAATATGCCTTCACTCAACCAGCGCATCGGCTTTATTGGACTCGGCATCATGCTGTCATTTGCCGGTTGGTTCAGCATCTCATTTTTAGCATTAAAAAAAGCCTCTCCACGATTGGCAAAAATAATTCATTATTTATGTATTCTGGTCATTATTGAGCTGCTGCTTATCATCATCCTCCCCTTTGATCCTGTATTTCGCCTGGTAAGAATGTTGGTTGCCACTGCCTTGCCCATTTATCTTTTAAGCTGGATTGCGGGCATTATTTCAGCCTATAAAACCAAGGATCTATCCTCAAAAACCTATTTTGTAGTTTGGACAGTGTTAATCTTCGCCAGCATAGTGACATTCATACATGAAATGTTTATTCCCTTGTTTCACATACCTACATTCATGTTTGTGCAAATATGCCATGCCATGGAGGTAGTGTTATTATCCATGGCTCTTGCCAGTCGCATTAACTCATTAATTCTCAACGATACTCTCGCCAAGGCAAAAATTGATGCGCAAAGCAAGTTTTTAGCAAGAATGAGCCATGAAATCCGCACACCCATGAACGGCATAGTCGGCATGTCAGATTTATTGATAAAACGCATCAATAACGAAACTGATAAACATTATATTTCAATCATTCACTCCAGCGCTGAAGCATTACAACAAGTGATCAATGACATTCTGGATTATTCAAAAATAGAAGCCGGAAAACTGCAATTACGCAACGAAAGTTTCTCTATCAGGGATACCCTGAAAAATGTCTGCAGCATTTTCGAACTGCAATGCCAAGAAAAGGAATTAACGCTTGAATATCATGTGGAAGATGATATCCCGCCTTTCGTTAGCGGCGACCCGCATCGCATTCATCAATTATTAATCAACCTGATTAGCAACGCTGTTAAATACACCAATAGAGGCTCGGTCATTGTACGTATATCACAATTTGATCGAGCCACATTGTTTGAAGTCACAGATACCGGCGAGGGAATTTCAAAACCCGACCAGGAGCGACTGTTTAAACCTTTTGAACAGGCTGCAAACAACAATCTCGGCAGGGAAAGCAGTACCGGGTTGGGGCTCGCAATCAGCCGCGAACTGATTAACCTGATGCAAGGAGAAATCGGTGTATCCTCTGAACTTGGAGAAGGCTCAAGATTCTGGTTTTCATTACATCTACCAGAAGATATTGAACCTATACCAACATCAGACGATGCTGACAAAGACATTAAATTACCCATAATGAATATCATGGTTGCCGAAGATAACCAGGTTAACAAGGCTGTGATAAAAAGCATGCTGAGAACGTTAGGCATGAACTTTGTCATCGTCAATAATGGCGTTGAGGCTGTAGGCTATTTCAAACAAGCCCATGAACATATTGATCTTGTATTAATGGATTGTGAAATGCCGGCAATGGATGGATTCAAGGCCTCTGAGATTATTCGTAATTTTGAAAAAGAACACCATTTATTTCGCACCCCGATTGTTGCCCTTACCGCACATACTTGGCATCAGGAATTACAACACTGTTATGATTCAGGGATGGATGAATTATTATTGAAACCCATTACAAAAAATTCGGTAGAAACATTATTAAAACGTTACATCACCTCCATCAAGAGGCCTCGCGACTCACTAGGTGACAACTAAAAAATAGTAATGCTATATATAAACCCGCATAAGAATTTTCAGTTATGATCATCGAAAGCACACACCTTCTATTAACTGCATGTATTTTTATAGCTGCCCTGCTCTATGCGTCGGTTGGCCATGCTGGCGCTTCTGGCTATCTGGCAGCAATGGCCTTGTTTGGCGTTGCCCCTGAAGTGATGAAACCCACGGCACTGGCATTGAATATCCTGGTAGCTACCATTGCCACGTTCAAATTTTATCGTGTCGGTGCATTTTCGTGGAAACTCTTCCTGCCACTTGCACTGGCTTCTGCTCCTTGCGCCTATCTCGGTGGCTTAATCTCTTTACCCGGAAATATCTACAAGCCACTGGTGGGCATCATTCTGATTTATGCAGCAGGTTATTCTTTTTATAGCGCAAAAAATGCCGGCAACCTGTTAGTTAATACGGCAGCCATGCCACTGCTGATATGTAGTGGCGCCTTTATCGGTTTGTTATCTGGATTAACCGGTGTAGGCGGTGGTATTTTTCTAAGTCCATTATTACTGTTTATGCGTTGGGCAGAAACCCGAACCATTTCAGGCATTGCCGCCGCTTTTATTCTAGTGAATTCCATTGCCGGTTTTTTAGGTGTAATCTCCACTACTAACACATTGCCTAAAGAATTACCCTGGTGGATGCTGGCTGTTATCATCGGCGGTTATATTGGGGCTGAAATAGGCAGCAAGTACCTGAACAATGCCAATATTCGCAAATTGCTGGCCGTGGTATTGCTGATTGCCGGCATAAAAATGGTCTTGGTATAATTTCAATTGTGCCAATCTGTCTTTAACATATTCGCGCCAAAGTGGCGCTCCTACAGAAGGTATGAATATCACACCGGCGTAACTGCTTCGCGCCAAAGTGGCGCTCCTACACAAGGCTTGAATATCACTCTGAAAATATTCTATTACGATAGTTTGTAGGAGCGGCTCTTAGCCGCGACAACAAAAAAACGAAAATACCTAAAAAACGGCGAAAAAAAGCCGCGACGAGCGCGGCTTTTAATTTTACACAAAAACAACTAGTTAGCGTAAGCTTCACCCGCTGCTATACGCTGTCCCAACACAGCTAACAAAGCTGCCGAGCTGCCCAACACCATCTCGATCTGGCGTGCCCACAGGCAGAAACGCCACAAGTGGTAGTCTTTATCAATACCCGTGCCGCCGTGCAAATGTTGTGCTGCATAACTCACGCGATGGCCGGTATCACCCGCCCATATCTTCGCAATCAACACTTCATTGGCCGCTTCTTTACCGGCATCCAGAATCGATACCGCCTGATACGTTGTTAAACGCAAACAGGTGATATCGATAAAACAATCTGCAGCACGATGCTGAACTGCCTGGAAAGAACCGATTGGCACATCAAACTGGATACGCTCACAGGTGAATTTTGCGGTAGTACGCATCGATTCATCAGATACACCCACCTGCATGGCACAATATGCCGCCACAGTATGCTCATTAATCCATTTGGCGGCAGCGGCACCTTTATCAACACCCACCAACACATCATTCGCAGCAACTACAGCACCGTGCATAGCCACTTCAAACCATGGCTCACGCGTGGTAGACACCTGACGTGTCAAGGTCACACCAGCTGCTTTCGGATCGAGCAAAAACACACCCAAACCATTGCCTACTTTCGCCGTTACCAGAATACGTTCCGCGGTATGTGCAAACGGCACAGCTATTTTAGTGCCGGTCAATTTGAAACCACTGCCACTGCCATCGGCAACAGCAACAGTCGCTGGCTGGGTTGGGCATTGTGATATCGCTTCCTGCAAACCGGCAGTCACCAGTTTTTTACCGGCAGCCACATCGGGCAGAAAACGTTTTTGCTGTTCGGCAGTACCAAATTGTTGAATCGACAAACCGGCACCTACAATCACCGGAACCACAGGCACTGCTGCCACGGTACGGCCGACTTCTTCAATAAACAGGCACAATTCGGTAAAGCCAAAGCCCATACCGCCATTGTCTTCGCTAAAAGCGGTACCTAACAGGCCTGCTTCAGCGAGTTGCGCCCATAAATCGGCGTCAAAACGATCTTCTTGCTTATCAATCGCATTCAAGCGCTCGGTAGTGGATAACTCACTAAGCATTTTTTTGGCAAGATTTTGTACTTCGAGCTGGGTTTCGTTAAAAGAAAAATCCATGATGTCACCTATTAGCGTTTAGCGCGTGGCATTGCTAATCCGCCACGGGCAATCAAGTCACGTTGAAGTTCGTTTGTACCACCACCAAAAGTGATGATAGACGCGGTACGGTATAAGGCTTCAAGGCGGCCATTCAAAATAGCGCCTTTCGATTCACGGTGCAGCACGCTGGTCACACCCAGAATCTCGCCGAGGTGACGATACAATTCCACAAAGAATTCTGTACCATACACTTTAGCGGCAGAAGCATCTTCCATCGACAAACGGCCTTGCGTCATTTCTGAAGCCTGGCGATAACAGATCAGCTTAAGCGCTTCCAGGCCGGCACGTGATTTGGCCAGGTTCAATTGCACCCAGGGCTGGTCAATCACTTTACCGGCACCCATATCAGTTTCTTTTGCCCATTCAGTCACCTGGTTAAACAGGTTAGCAAACGCACCCACGTTCACCAGCGATAAACGCTCGCGGTTCAACTGGCTGAAAATCAGCATCATGCCCATATCGAGCTCGCCGACCAAATGATCTTCCGGCACTCGTACGTTTTCGTAGTAAGTGGCATTGGTACGCACATCACCCAGTGTATGCACTGGCGTGCAGCTATAGCCCACAGAACTGGTAGGTACCAGGAAAATGGAAATGCGAGAATGTTTTTTCACTTCAGGATCAAAATTGGTACGCGCCGCTAGCCAGATCCAGTCAGCGTGATGGGCCAGCGAGGTCCACATTTTATTGCCGTTAATTACCCACTCATTGCCTTCTTTTTTGGCACTGGTTTTTAACGATAACAAATCGGTACCGGCACCCGGCTCGGAATAACCGATACCAATGATGATTTTGCCGCCCAGGATCTGTGGCACCAGTAATTCTTTCAAACGCGGGCTGGCATGCTCTGCCAGAATCGGTCCCACTGATTCAGTGGTTAAAAACGGGAACGGGAAACCGGCACGCATAACCTCTTCAACGAATATAAACTGCTCCATCTCGGTCAAGCCCCTGCCACCGAGCGCCTTTGACCAACCCACACCAACCCAGCCATCCTTACCCATCTTGTCCATGGCTTTCCAGAACAAGGGGCCGCCACCTTCACCGATGGTCAGCAATAATTCTGCTTTTAAATCCGGGGTCATCAACTCATCAAAGTAAGCACGTAATTCTTTACGCAGTGCTTCCTGTTCTGGAGTAAATTCAATTTTCATTGTCGCTCCTCTCTTTATCTTTATTAAGGTCTATGCCTTTTACCAAGCCGTTTGAAGTAAATCCAGCAGTTTGCACCGTTGAATCTGCGCAAGAATGCAGTAAATATCCAACTCTTACAACATACTGTCCATATTGGTGTTTTTATGACCAACCCACAATGGCAATAAAGGACAGGTTCGTTAACAAAAAGTGGCCGCTCATCTATCAACAACAGTGAAAAACAGGCTATTAAGGGAATTTACTGCTACATTAAGAGTCTATAAAAACAACATTACAGTTCAATTTCAGCCATTCAGGAACGTACCATGAAAAAACGATTCATCCCCATTTTCACCCTGTTTTTATCTATTCCTGTTGCCTTCGCGGTGGAAACAGCCAACACCACAAAAAATACTGAAAAACCAGTGCAAACTGAACCCGCGCCCAAAGCCATTCCTGAAGCCACAACCGATGCTATAGATCTACAAGCGCAAAAACTGGCTGATGAAAATAAAGCCAAGGAAACCAAAGCAATGGAACAGGATGCCAAAAAACTGGCGGAAGAAAATAAGGCGAAGGAGCAGCAGGCCCAAAAGCAGGTTGAAATAAATAAAGCCAGAGATCTGGAAGCAAATAAACTGGCGGAAAAAAACAAGGCATTGGAACAAGCTGCCCTGAAAGCCAAAAGTGATCGTCAGGCGGAGCGCGCAGAATGGCAAAAGAAAAACAAAGAAAATGCTATCAAACAACAACAAGAACATAAGGCAGCAAGAGAAAAGGCCAAGGCTGATGGGGAAAAACGCCGGGCTGAAGATAAAGCACAACATGAGGCCTATAAAAATAAAGTAGAAGCCGATATTGCCAAACGTAAAGCCGCTTCCAAAAAAAATCGCGACGAACGGAAAGCCTTGAAACAGGAAGAAAAAAATACTAAAAAACAGGCCAAGGAAGAACGCAAGGCAGCTAAAAAAGCACAATGACCTGAATACTCACACTTAAAGCAAGCAACGAAAATTGTTAGAGGAATAAAACCATGCGCATATTACTCATTGTTACCTGTCTGTTTTTGTTGCAAGCCTGCGAAGAAAAAAATTCTGCCTCCGCCCGCGCCCATGAAATCGAAACCTTTGCCGATCCACAAATCCAGGCTTACAAAAAAGCGCAACAAGTTCAGGGAGTTGTTGATGCCCAAGCGCTTGAAGAGCAAAACGAAATGAATGACAGTGATATAGAATAACAACGCCAGTATTTCGTTATATTAAGTGCAACAAACTTGATGCCCATCATCAATTCATGGCTTACCATCGTGCTATCTTACAAACGCATTTAACCTTCAGACTTTTTGCATAGTCAGGAATTGCTACTTTATGGTCAATCCGGTTACCTCATCTACAAAACCCGAACGCAGCAGTCCCAAAGACTCAATTCCCTCCTTTATCCGTCGTTTTTACCAACTGGCCATGGCCTACTGGTCTTCAGAACGCCAATGGAAAATTCGTAATATGTCACTGTTGCTACTGGCGCTCACCATAGCTCAAGTCGCATTGTCTGTGTGGATAAGCTACTGGAACCGTGCACTTTTTGATGCACTGGAAGAACGCTCACTGAAAGGTTTTCTATTAGAGATAGGAACGTTTGCGGTGATTTTTGCCCTCACGATCACCATCACTGCATTTCACCTGCATGTTAAACGCTGGCTACAACTCGACTGGCGCCAGTGGCTAACAGAAAAACTCATTGACCGCTGGATGAGTCGAGGGCATCACTATCAATTATTGTTTACTTCAGGTGAACATGATAATCCCGATGGACGCATTGCCGACGATATCCGTATTATCACTGAAACAGCCATTGCACTGGCACATACTTTTGCCTATTCACTGCTCACCCTTGGCATTTTTTTCGATATACTGCTCAGCGTAAGCGGTAGTGCCAATTTACCCGGCACCTCCTACAACGTACCTGGCTATATGGTATGGATGGCTTTCATATACGCTGGCGTAGGAGCATTACTGGGTTTTATTTTTAGCGAACCCATCACTCGCACCACCAACACACTACAAACCGCCGAAGCCGATTTCCGCTTTGGCCTTTCTCGAGAACGGGAAAATTCCGAAGCCATTGCCCTTATGCACGGCGAAAGCGTTGAGCGTCGCCGCTCATCAAAACTGTTTACACAAATTACTTATTGGTGGAACCGGCAAACAGTGGCTTACGCCGGCATTGTCTCCTTCTCATCCGGTTATGGCACCCTGCTACCGGTTTTTCCTATTTTGATAGCTGCACCACAATACATCGCCGGCACAATGTCACTGGGTTTATTGATGCAGGCCGCCCAAGCCTTCCAGAAACTGACCTCGGCATTATCGTGGCCAGTAGACAACATGGGTGACCTGGCAAAATGCCGGGCCTCTGCCGAACGCGTATTATCACTTTATGACGATTTATTGCTGCTGGATAAACTCCCCCATCAAGATGACGAATCAAGAATCACCCTGGGCATATCAGACAGTGCAAAACTGGAAGTTTGCGACCTGTGCATAACCAATGCTGACGGGCAAATTATTATCGAACATCTCGATTTTTCTATCCAGCGCGGGGAACGTGTCCTGATATCCGGCGACCCTGCAGTCACCATCAACCTGTTCAAAGCTGTCGCTGGCCTTTGGCCATGGGGGAAAGGTGATATCCTGCTGCCACATGACCATAACATTGTCTTCATGCCGCAACGACCATTCCTTCCGGAAGGGACATTGCAATCCGTATTAAGTTATCCCACACCTGCTGATGTATTTGACCTGCGCGCCCTGGAATATGCACTGGAATGCGCAGATTTGGGTTGGCTGATACCCCGCCTCAATGATGTAGACACATGGGATCGAGTATTGCCTATGCGTGTGCAGCAACGACTGGCCTTTGCGCGCCTGTTCCTGCATCGGCCATTCTGGATATTCATGGAAGAAGCCACCGGCGCCTTCGATGCCAAAGGGGAAGAAAACATCATGGGTATGCTGCGTCGCGAATTACCTAATGCTACTGTCATCACTATCAGCTTTCATCCCGGCATGGAAAATCTGCACGACCGCAAACTGATATTGGAACACCTGACAGAAAAGAAATACCTGTTTCAACGCGTGCCCGTCAATCAACGTGTCAATCAACAATAAAACAAATCCGTAATGCCACTAATCGATATTGCCACGCGTAACACGATCAACATCAAAACGCGCTGGCAACCAACCCTGCTCAACGCAATCACGAAAACACCATGCTGGTGTAGTCTCGGTTTTGTAATTCCAGAAAAACCACCCACGATATTTTTCAAAAGCGAGTAACTGCGCTGCGGCATAGGCGCGAAATGCCGTGTGCTCCTGAAAGCCATCCATCGTTTCCAGTGCATGGTTGTAAGGGCCTTCCGCCCACAACGACACCACCTTCAAATCCAGGCCTAAACTCCACTCTCCACAAATCACCGGCACGCCCAATTCACCGTTAATGGCATCTGCTTCATTCTTCCATTCAATCGCTGCTTTCTGGATATGACCATAAATATCGCTATCAATATCTTCACGCGCAAAACACTGGTAACGATGGATATCAAATATAACATTGTCAAATTCAGGCTCCAGCATAAAGCCCAGAAATTCCGTGTAAGAACGAAAACCATCATGAAACACCACAGCCACTTTATCGGCTGGGCAAAACTGGCGAATACGCTGATAGGCATGGGTATAATAATTTTTCAGGAAATCAGTAGGAATATCCCAGCGAGGTTCATTCAACACCTCAATGGCATAAAGGGCCTCGCGATGACTATATCGTTCTGCAAGACGACCTAACACATCGACAGAATGGTCAAAATACTCAAACTTGGTATGCCATTCACACACATCCTTTATGCCACCATTATCAAAACCATTCTGGCAACCCGGTGCTGCATGTAAATCCAGCATAATGTGCAAACCGAACTCCTCAGCCCAGTCAAAAGCGCGATCGAGTACTTCAATGCCACCGATAACAAAAGGATATTGTTCTGGTCCGTATTTTCTGTGATACGGATAATCCGGGCCAAAAATCCAGTGACCGACCGGAATACGTACAGCGTTGATACCCACACCGGCAAGCCACTTAAAATCCTCACGCGTGATAAACGTATTCCAGTGCGCACGCAGTTTTTCTACCGCTTTCTCACCCAATTCTGCACACCAGGTGGTTTCATCTGTAGCCTCCATGCCCTGGAACATACTGGGTACCATCCATTTCTCCAGCACCAGCCAACTGCCCAGATTAACACCACGCAGCTTTATATCGGCTGTTTGTACGCTGGATTGCCTTGTCGATATAGTCATAAATGGTTACCTCAACGAACTGTTTTATCTCTGCCCATCTGTTGCTGGTGCAGGCTTATCTTCATAATGCACCACACCATTTTCGTCAGTCCATTTAAAAATTCGGGTATTCGATTTTTTAGACTTATTTTTATTGCTGAATTTTTCGGTTGCCACCCCTCTTTCATTCGTCACATCACGGTCAATGGGTTCTTGTGGAGGGCGCGTATCATTACTCACAATGATTTCTGTCAGCTGCTTGAATTTTCGATCCATTAATAATGCCGCATGATTCCCTGAGCTAAGATGTTTCTGGAAATCAGGATCCGCAAGAATAGCCGTTACTCGTGGATCATGCTGTACCGCATCGGCACGCTTCCAGAACTTCACGATAGTTTCGGCAGCCACCTGCTGAGAACCCTTGCCGCTATCTTCGTCACCGGTATTGCTGAATATTGCCTGCATATGCTCATTATCGAGCAATTCCTGGAATTTATCGTTATCTAACAAGGCATCAACATCGCCATTTTTTAACAGGCCCTGCACTTCACGATCGCCAAGCAAGGTTGATATCTCTTTGTCAGTAGACAAATGTTTAATATGATTCACGGTATCCTGCGGGTTAGCTGCAAAATCTTTGCTTAACTGCGTAGCCACCGGGTCATCCATCGTTAAATCCATTGCCTTGGCAGTTACCGCACTCACCATTTTTTTGGCCCCGGCATCAATTAAAGCATCTGTAACCGGCACAGCCGACTCAGGCTTATTGTCTTCTGCAGCAAGCTGACTAACCCCGCCATCACGCAACGATTTTCCCGAACGAGTGTCTTCTATATGACCTCCCGACACGGCTCCGGACGTAACCACCAACGGCGTTTGCCAAAGGTTAATGGCATAATCCATCAACAAACCCGTCAAGACACCCACTAACAAACCGATAACTGCACCGCCAATACGTGAAGGCAGGTTGGTGTGAATTTCATCAGGCATCGATCTCGATAAAAATTGGATCAACTGCGCCACGATAAAACTGGCCAGCAAAAACACCAGTCCACCCGCAATAAAATATACAATCAAGCCATCCAGGGAAGTATATTTGAAGATCAACCTGGCCAAGGGTTTGGTAAAATAAAGCGCGGCAGCATAAGCCGAAACCAGGCTAATAATGCGTGTAATGGCATGGAAAAACCCTTTCTGGTAACCCCGCCATACAAAGAAAAGGACCAGTAGAATCAATACAACCGTGGATATATACATAGGCTATTTCCCGTTAAACCCGCTTCAAATATTATTATTGTTATGCTTTTTAGTGAGTGTTTTCGAATTGACAGGCAACAGCAAACACCCCGCTACTTTCTATTCTGAAAGTTTAATCGCGCCGATGCAACCCCAACCTGCTATTGCACACGCTGTATACTGCCAAGATCACCAGATTCAAAGTGACTGATATTATCGAGTGTAATTTCGCTAATAGCCGTTAAAGCCTCACGGGTAAAAAATGCCTGATGCCCGGTAATCACTACATTGGAAAACGTTAGCAAGCGTGCAAACACATCATCCTGCAATAACTGGTTAGAATTATCCTCAAAAAACAAATCACCTTCTTCCTCATACACATCCAGGCCCAGATAACCGATTTTTTTGGCTTTCAAGCCTGTAATCACCGCCCGGGTATCAATCAAACCGCCACGACCGGTATTGATCAACATTACCCCCTCTTTCATCTGCGCAATCACCGCCATATTGATCAGGTGATAATTATCGGCATTCAGCGGGCAATGCAAGGAAACAATATCCGCTTGCGGCCACAAAGACTCAGGCGACATATATTCAACGCCTTCTTTTATTAACACAGGATTCGGCATTGGATCACAGGCAATCACGCGGCAACCCATACCCAGCATGATATGTGCCAGCACCGTACCAATCCTGCCCGTGCCAATAATGGCTACCGTTTTTTGGAACAGGTCAAAGCCGATCAAGCCATTCAGGGAATAATCGTTTTCACGCACCCGATAATGAGCGCGATGCAAATGTCGGTTAAGCATCAGGATTAAACCCAGTGTATGTTCCGCCACTGCATGGGGAGAATATTCCGGCACCCGCGCCACCGTCATGCCTAACTGATTGGCAACCGGAATATCCACCTGATTAAAACCGGCACAACGCAGCGCAATCAGTTTAATGCCAAGTTTGGCCAGTTGTTGCAATACCTCTCTCTGTAAATGGTCATTCACAAAACAACACACGGCCTGACACCCCTGTGCCAGTAATGCCGTCTGCGCATTTAACTGGGCTTCATGAAACACCAGCTCATGGCGATGGTTATTCACTCGCTCCAGATATTCCTGGTCATAAGGTTTAGTGCTGAATACCGCCACTTTCATCGCATATCCTCAATATTGATCATTACTTAAGTGTAGGCCAATAATAAAAAGCCAGTTTGATACAAAACAAGGGTTAATGATGAGTCAATCAGGGAGCACAAGCGATTTTAGCAATGCGAAATAGTCGCAAGGCGAAATAGCAGAATGGTGAAATAGTAAAAAGGTGAATGATGGGTGTTATCTTGAAAGAAACATTAACAACCCATCAATTCAGTGTAGCGATATTACCGGGCTTAAACGTTTTTTGACCAGAAACCATTGCCACCGATTGCCGGCAATTCAGGAAACGGGAAGAGCTGAGCCACTTCTGGTCTGGATAATACGAAAACACAAATTGTCCGCCTTTCAGCGCATCAATAATCTTGCGTGCCGCGCCAGTACGCACAGCGGGACAACCCCAACTGCGGCCAAGCCTGCCCAACTGCGCCACAGTATTCTCGTTCACATAAGAAGCACCGTGCAAAACAATCGCGCGCTCCAGTGCATGATCATTAAAACCCGGCTCCAGGCCATCCATACGCAATGAATAACCGTGTTTACCCTGATAGGTATCCATTGTACGAAACAAGCCCAGACTCGATGCCAGACTACCTTCTTCATTGGAAAAAAACTGCGCCAGGTTATCACCCGAGTTACGGCCATGGGCAACCAGTTCGCGATACAACAAGGTGTGTTTTTTAAGATCGAAAACCCACAAGCGGGGTTCAGTAGAAGGCAGGGAATAATCAATCACTGCCATACGGTCAGAAGGCGACATGCCATCAGAACCAGCACATGCCATTGCCTGTACCGCCAGCGACAAGACAACAGGATTCGCATCGGGAGCAGCCTTTTGCAAGGCCAATTCCAGCGTATCTCCTGCAGCCAGCGATGCGCTGAACAACAGAAAAATAAATAAGGGAATAGAAAAAACCCTCATGCACATACTCCGGGATTGCGTTAAACGTCTCTTTGTACCAGAACGTCGAATTGAAAAACAACAGCAACATTCTCTGTAATCCATCGCAGAGCAACATCTATATCAATGATTAGAACTCGATTCTAGCATAAACTGCAGGCAGTGTATGAACGGTTCGTCGGTAATAAACCCCGTAAAGCCCATAATGTGACCCGTCGCACAAGAGGAAGAGCAATGGTACAGTGGTTTCAGACGAGGCAGGGCAAAGTCGCCTTGGGCATCATCCTGATATGCCTGTGTGTTTTAGGCCTACTGTTGCTCTCCACACAAGCCAAGAAGACTAAACCCCTTTCCAAACACCTTGTTGCACCCAAAGCCATGCACGCGCAGCTAAAAAGTGAACTGCAAGTACAGCTGCCCCCATCCCCCACACCCGATACAGTGAACCCGCTTCAAGCAGTAGCGACTAGTGCAACACAAAACGTAGCCCGATTCTATGAACAACGCCAGTGGCAACCCCTCTGGGATGCGCAGCGCTATGACACACTGCTGACACAAATTCGCGCACTGGCCGATGATGGCCTCAATCCCGAAGACTACTCGCTCAACAAGCTTGAACGCTGTCAATCCACCAACAGCACCTGCGCACAAACAACAGAACGCGAACTGCTGGCAACACAGGCCTACCTGTTGGCACTCGATCACTTGTACAACGGCAAAGTAAAACCGGTAGAACTGTACCCCGAATGGAATTTTCAACAAGTTGCAAGGAACAGTGAAGAAACCGTAAAACAAGCTCTCGCTGCTGCTGAAAATCGACACATCGAAGCCATGTTTCAAAATGCCCGACCTTCACAAGTACAGTACCAACGCCTGCGCACAGAATTACAGGCATTACGCCAATTAGCTGCTACAGGAGGATGGCCAACCCTGCCCTTACCCACCGATAAAACCACGCCATCACTGAAACCCGGCATGATCGATGAACGCGTGAAGCTGTTACGCCAACGCCTGCAATTAAGCGGATTATTAAGCGAAACGGTTGCCACAACAGAAACAGCCTCAGATATACAGAATGCGTCAGATGAAAATACAAGTGATAAAACAACAAACGCGATAGAAAACAACGATCCCGCCTACTTCGACAGCGCACTCGAAAATGCAGTAAAGCGCTACCAGACATCCATCTACCTTGTCGCCGATGGTGCCGTGGGTAAAAAAACACTGGAGCAACTGAATGTACCTGTTGAAAACCGCATCAAGCAACTGCGTGTTAACCTCGAGCGCTTGCGTTGGCAACGCCCCATTATCGACGATTACGTCATCGTCGATGTAGCAGGTTATAACATCAGCTACGTCCGCGATGGCAAAATCATCTGGCAATCCCGCGTACAAGTGGGTACACACGACCGGCAAACTCCCATGCTGCAATCTGCCATTACCCATATCACCCTAAACCCGCAATGGACCATTCCGCCGACCATCTTGCGCAAAGACACACTACCCGCCATCCGCAAAGATCGCAGCTATCTAACCAAACACCATATACGCGCACTGGATAGCGAAGGGCAACAACTGTCAGCCGACGACATTGATTGGGGGCATCCTGGCAACATTACCCTGCGTCAGGATGCCGGTACCGATGCCGCACTCGGTCAACTGGCCATCAGATTCCCTAATGACTATAGCGTTTACCTGCACGAAACACCGCATCAAACACTATTCAATGCCGAACAACGCAATTTCAGCTCCGGCTGCATCCGCGTGGAAAATGTACGCGATCTAGCTATACTGTTATTCAATGATGCTGAAAAATGGAATCGCGAAGCCCTGGAAATGGCTCTCACCGATATGAAAACCCGCGAAGTGAAGCTGGCGAAAAAAGTGCCCATCCTTATAGACTACTGGACAGTGGATGTTGATGAAAATGGATACGTATCCTACCGCCCCGATGTTTATGACAAGGATAAAGACGTACTCGCGGCGCTTGACGCACCCATACAATAAACCCGAATATTTCGAGTAAAAACTCCTTCGCTAAAACACTTTACCAAACAGCAACAATGACAAAAGCCTCACTAAAAATTGACTCTACAAACATCAGCTAAAAGCCATTCTCAGGCATATTACATATGGCGGATTCAACATTGAATCCGCCATATGTATAACACTGTTATTTCTTACCCAGACGTTGATGACTAAAAAGAGAGAATTGAATAAACGAAAAGAAAATTATTTGATGATTATAGCAGTATCTTTACTCGACGTGGTGATGTGGAGAGTATGGCAAGTTTTGACTGAAATCAGGAAAAATGTTTTAAATCAGGTTAGAAAAAGGCAATTTTTGAAGGTTTTTTTACGGCATGGGAGCGTCCATATATGTACTTGTATACTCGAATAACCTAACACTTGGCACTTAGGCGAATGTATGCAAAAGCACACACGCCCAACGAATGGAACGCGCAGTGACTGAGTCTGGTTGATCGTTATTTTTGTTGCTGCATATTGGTCATCGCTTTATTTAAATTAGCCCCAATAAGCTCGGAAAGCGCGACTGGAAAAGCCGGAGATTTTTCAGCATAGGCCATACCATTCCTAGTTTTGTAAAAATTATTGACCGCGATAAATTCTTCCTCCGTGAATGTATCAGCAACAATTTAAATGGTCGGATCTTTGAGTGCATCCCAGCCCATATAGGAATTAAAAAAATACTCTCAACTTCTCTTTATTGACTGACGGTTTTCATGAAGAGAGCTGATTTACATAAGCGTCAATTGTGCTATCGAAAACCTCTTTTGTTTTTTATAACTGCAAATATTCAATTGTCAGGGCAGATTTTGTATTCTCTGCAAATACAGGCACAGCTAATAAAAAAAAATATTGCTTGAGATAATTAAAACCAATATTGCATTTTTCATA
>CAZTZY010000033.1:0-27770 GCA_964617765.1 uncultured Spongiibacteraceae bacterium | reverse complement strand
GAAATAACCTCAATTGCAGTTGGCGTTAAATTATTATTCCATTAATATTTGACACACAATATATAACAATGAATTAAAGCAATAATTCCTGCATAAACTCATCAATCATCAATAGCGATAAACCCCAGATTTTTTTATCCTTGTAGTAATAACACGGCAACTCCAACTGCACTCCGTGTTTATTCCAGCTGATAACTTGACGATGTGATGGCTCAGTAAAATAGTCGATCGGTACCCATATTACATCCGCCACTTCTTCATTGGGGCGAAAGCGGAGAGGCTTTAGCGGCTCAAACAATAAGGGAGAAACTACCATGGGCTTTTGCTGGATTCGGTAAGGCCTTGCAAGAATATCGGATAAACGCCCGAATCGATGCAAGAGCTTGCCCGGCACGCCTAACTCTTCTTCTATTTCTCGCAAAGCCGTATGGGTAATGTGTTGGTCATCGGTATCATGCTTGCCCCCTGGAAAAGCCATTTGACCTGACCACGGGTCACCTTCACGCTCGGCTCGCTGTATCATTAAAAATGCCGGGCCCAGATCAGGATGTTCTTGCACAATAATAGCAACGGCTGCGCGCTGGCTTAATGCCCTATACCATTTTTTTTGTGCTACGAACTGATGCGCATGCTGCTTGATCAGTTCGCTGGAAAGCATACTCATGAATACTTAACGAGCACCCATTTGTGTCATTTTCTTGATATTTTCCAACTCGGTTTTCATGTTAGGCTCTTTGGCAGTTAATAAGCCCTTTGAAGCCAGATCATAGGCTTTTTGAAAATCCCCTTCATCAACGGCTATACGCGCCAACCAGTAATAAGCTTCTGTCGCCGAAGGAGCGACACTAAGAATTCGCTTACAGATTTTTTTGGCTTTATCAATTTCCCTGCGAAAATAGGATGCCCTGGCTTCTGCCATATTCGTCCGCACATATTCCGGACTACCCTTAACTTCTTTTGTCTCTTCTGTGGCATATTGGACATTGTTGTTCTTGAGCGCATCATAAATATCGACTGGTTTTTTTGATGCGCTGGATTCAGGCCCCGAAGTTGAACTACACGCCGTGAACAGTGTAATAAAAGCCAATAATGCCAAACGTTTGTTGTATTTTATTGAAACCATTTTTCAAACCATTCGTTAACTTTGTTATGGGTTTTGGCACAGTCGACCTGTTCTGAGGGTTCAGTTCCTTCTATGTAGGGAACTGTCATCGCACCTTCACAACCTGCAGCCGAAAGATATCCGGTATTTTTATCAATCCATACAGAATGTACATTATCCGGTACATTTGTCTCACCTTCAATGCCCGGATTGGCGGCAATAATATCAGCCCAGATTGGCAAAGCGCCACTGCCGCCAGTGACTGGCAAGGGAGCATTATCATCACGCCCCAGCCAAACCACAACCAGTTTATTGGCATCGTAACCCGCAAACCAGCTGTCACGCTGGTCATTGGTTGTACCTGTTTTACCGGCAATAACTGCATCTTCACGAAATTGATGCCTGACCGAATTACCTGTTCCTTCATTCAGTACCGCCCGCAAGCCATAATCCAGCAAGTGCATTACATCGGGTTTAAAACGTTGCTCCAGACGAAATGGGTAACGTTTTATTGGCTTACCTGAACTATCGGTTATTTCCTCGATACTCTGTACCGGGGTATAAAAACCCTTTGAAGCAATAGTGGAATAGACCTGTGCCATGGTTAAAGGTGTTAACTCAATAGCCCCCAACAATAACGAGGGCAGACGCGGTAATTCTTCGTCGACGCCCAGTTTATTCAACGTGTTATTCACTTTGGAAATTCCCAAACCCATACCCAACCTGACTGATGCAACATTATAGGATTTTGCCAAGGCCAAATAAAAAGGTACTTCACCATGGAATTGATGATCGAAATTCTGTGGCCGCCAAGGTGTTTTTGCGCCCTTTACACTTAATGGCGCATCAGAAATCCGGCTTTCCAATGTATAACCATTTTGTAATGCAGTGAGATATATGGCAGGCTTTACCAAGGAACCGATAGGGCGTTTTGCATCCAGCGCGCGATTAAACCCTGACATGCCCGACACCTTGCTGCCAACTACTGCCAGCAAATTACCCGTCGCATTATCAACTACCACTACCGCACCATCGATGTCTTGAGCTTTCGCCCCATATTTAGCTTCCAGCTTTTCAACACCCAGACGCAATTCACGCTGAGAACGCCACTGCCATTGCGGATCCATATTCGTGAAAATCCGCAAACCATCGAGGGACAGAGCCTCATGGCTATAATCACGGCGCAATTGCCTGCGCACCACATCCAGATAGGCAGGATAACTGGCTAATATCTCTTCCCTGTCGATTAAGCCCAGAGGTTTATTCATCACCAGTTGCGCTTCTGCCGGTGTTAATTTACCTTCTTTGGCCATCAAAGAAAGTACCAGATTACGGCGCTCAAAAGCCCGCTCCGGAAAACGCATAGGATTATAATAGGAAGGCCCTTTCAGCATTGCCACCAGCAATGCTGATTGTTCAACATTTAAACTCGACACCGGCAATCCGAACAGATATTGGCTGGCCAAACCAAAACCGTGTATCGCTTTGGCGCCATCCTGCAGTACAAATACTTCGTTGATATAGGCTTCGAGAATATCGTCTTTTTCAACATGCAGCTCTAACAGAATTGCCAATGATATTTCCAGCAATTTACGCGAATAGCTTTTACTGGATTCCAGAAAGAAATTTTTAATCAACTGCTGGGTCAGCGTACTGGCCCCCTCAACCACCTTACCCTCTTTAGTATTCACAAATAACGCACGAATAATGCCACGAAAAGATACACCATGATGGCTATAAAAATATCTGTCTTCGGTAATAATCAACGCATCCAGCAATGATTGTGGTGCATCCTTCAAACTCACCAGCAAACGATCTTCCTGTGACTCTGTATGAACCCTGCCTATTTCCATAGGCTCCAGCCGTACACCTGAAGAATGTCGCTCACTACTGCGAAAATCACTGACTCCCGATGCACTAAAACCCACCTTCAAGTTTTGGGCTGGCTGTTTATCATCCCAGAAATTAAACGCACGCAAACGAATATTCAGTACATTACCATCAACATCATAAGTGCCTGTAGCTGTACTCTGGCTGTTTTTATAACCTGCAGCTTTAAGCTCATGGATGACTTCATCCTGCTTTAAAGGTAACCCCTCAAACAACTCCAGCGGTCGCGCATAAACCACAGCCGGTAGAGTCCATTTTTTGGCATTAATTTTCTCAATCAACCAGGCATCCATATAAAATGCAGCAAAAAGAACCACCGCAATGCCCACCAACGCCAATTTTAAAAGGATACTGCGAACTTGCCTGAAAAAACCTGCCATCTACTCTTACTCACATTCAACAACAAAAGCTGCGCAAAGCGCTGGATAAAAATTTTCTGCTCGCGATAATAACCCACTTCAACATAAATCCAACTGACAGAACCACATTCGAGGCAACTATGAGCAGTACTTATCAAGTTTATGGCATTGGCGCCGCACTGGTAGATACCGAAATTGAAATCAACGATGATTTCCTGAAAACCTGCAACATTGAAAAAGGCCTGATGACACTGGTCGATGAAGATCGCCAGCATGAATTGATGCGTTTGCTCGAAGGCCATCTGGTTGCATCGAAACGTGCCAGCGGTGGCTCGGCAGCCAACTCCATCATTGCCCACAGTTCTTTTGGAGGCACTACCTATTATTCCTGCAAAGTGGCCAATGATGAAAACGGCGCCTACTACCTGAACGACCTCAAAATGGCGGGAGTGGATACCGATATAAACAGTACCCGTGAAGATGGCATCACCGGTAAATGCCTGGTCATGATCTCCCCCGATGCGGAACGCACGATGAACACTTTTTTGGGCATCAGCGCCACCCTCTGCGAAAAGAACATCGACTTCACAGCCCTCAAAAATTCTGAATGGTTATATATTGAAGGTTATCTGGTCACCTCCGACACCGGCCGTAATGCCGCCATCAAGGCGCGTGAATTTGCCCAAGCCAATGGCGTAAAAACAGCACTCAGCTTTTCTGACCCCGGTATGGTGCAATTTTTTAAAGAAGGCTTGAAAGCGATGGCAGGCCATAAAATTGATCTGGTATTTTGCAATGAGCATGAAGCATTACATTGGGCCGATACTGACAACATGGAAACCGCCATCGAGAAAATCAAACAAGTTTCTAACACGTTTGCCATTACTCTGGGCAGTAAGGGTGCTTTGGTATTTGACGGTAACACGTTACACAATATTGCCCCGCATCCAGTGAAAGCTATTGATACCAACGGTGCTGGCGATGCTTTTGCAGGGGCATTTTTATACGGTATTACCAACAGCATGAGTTATGCGGATGCCGGCAGACTGGCATCAAAAACTGCGGCAATGGTGGTCAGTGACTTTGGCCCGCGACTGAGCAAGGAAGGGTATCAGGCAGTTTTGGCAGAGTTCCAGTAATCAACACCGTAGAGACGTAGCATGCTACGTCTCTACAATATGAAACATCTTCGTCTTATTAAAAAACTTATTCTTTTTCCAACAACTTTCGCAATTCAACAATCTCTGCATTGGCACGCAATATATACGATGCCATTACCAGCGAGTGATTGGCTAACATCCCGAATGCATCACCATTAAGCACCACAGGGCTGCCGAGGTCCTGTTGTGTTGCTTCGAGCTCACGAATAATTTGTGCGATATTCATTTGCACATTTTTATCCTTCAGCACATCAGAAAAATCGATTTGCATGGCTTTGAAAAAATGGATTAATGCCCACGATGAACCGCGCGCCTCATAGAAGACATTATCAATCTCCAGCCAGGGAGTTTTTACCGATAATTCATCATTCACCTGTTCGCCTTCGGCATTTTTAGTCTTTTCAATGCCATTTAACCCGACACTGAATATAAGACGCTGCGATAGGCTATTCATACGCACTTCAACGGCACCTAACCAGTAGCTTAAATTTTCAGCGCTGGCATCAAACCTGGCTTCGGGATCTTCAGGATCAGACAAGCGTTCAAGGTAATTGTGCAAATGCTCAATACCTTCTTCATATTCTGATTGGGCATCAGGCATAATCCAGGATGTGTGTTCAGCATTAAATCGAACTTCCGCGAGCGCAACGTCTTCATCTTCGGAGGATGTAATTCCCGATGGTGTGATTTTATCGTGCATGACACGAGTGATATCCCGCACCTGCAGTATGACGCCATATTCCCATTGCGGCAGGTTATCCATAATTAGCCCGGGTGGCAGAACATCATTCGACAGGTAACCCCCGCGTTTTTTTTGCAAGGTATCCATGATGTGGATAACAGTAACTGTAGCAGCCGAACCCACGACGACCGGATGCTCGATTTGCTCGGATATAGCGATCGTTTCATCCATCACATTAAACAATGCCGGCTCCCTATCCCAATAAATACCCACCGCCGCAATTGTTATTACCACCAGAACCAGAAGTGCTGCCAGCAGTTTTTCTGCTATCGGTTTTCCGGGCATTGTTTTGGTTCTTGTAAGCGTATCGTTCATTTTTTACCTGTTAATGCTGGTGCTGGCGCTCTTGATGTTGCGTTGACAATGTATTTTTATGGTCTTCATTTAATACGCTGACAACTGGCATCTCTATAACTGAGCATAGTTCATCGAAACACATTTCGAGCTTTATAACGGTATTTTCCAGCAAGGGCTTTTTGATACCAATAAGCATGATGTGATTTTCACCCGGCCTGAAAACAGCTTCGCTTTTAGCAGCAATCGTAAAATTTTCTATTTTTCGCATTTGTACTTGGTCGTTCACTCTTTTATGGCTATGCAACTCGACAGTTTCAGCAACCTTGGTGTGAATTTCAGACAGTACCATTGTTTTATCCGACAGATTTTTCAATGCTAAAAAAGCAGAAGTCGTGGTTTGGCCGGGCAAACTGGCGCGCACATAGGCATCGTCGACGAACAACATGTCTTCTGCCGCAGCCATATTGAACAGGAACAAACCAACAATAATTTTGATGATGATGCGCATCTGATCTCCGACATTTATTTTTAATACCCTCATTTTTTTATAATGGGGATTTTTCCACAATTTTACAGTCTAAATAGGCAGTTTCGGGAAAGTGTTTTGTACTTTCATAACAAATACTCAATAATCGATTATCCATCATTGGTAGTTTTTTATGTTATTGCGTTTTTTAACTTTTTTTTTCACATTTTGTATCAGCCTAACCGGCTTTACCTTATCCACTGAAAATACTTTTTCAGGCAAATCCGGTAGTCTCGACCCCCAACAAGAAGAATTCCTGACTGTTGACCAGGCGTACAAAGCCGACCTGCTTTTCAATAATGGTCAGTGGTTAGTCATTTGGCAGTTAGCCGACCATTATTTTTTATATCGCCACGGATTTAAAAACGAACGATTGATTGATGGCAATAGTCATGAGCTTGAAACCGTTATTCCCGTCGGCATAAAAAAAATGGACGAGTATTTTGGCCAGGTTGAAACTTACTATGACCAGGTAATGATTCCGCTCACAGCGCCCGACAAAAATAGCAAAAATGTATTTTTCAAAACCACATCCCAGGGGTGTGCTGATGCAGGATTATGCTATCCGCCCTATTCTCAATATTTTTCGATCGATATGGATGGTCACACCTCTAAAGAAATTTCGGCTGAAACCTATAATGCAGCACTGACCCAATCCCCCATTATTGTTACCCATAAAGAGAATGAACAATCTTTAGTGTGGATTCTGCTCAGCGCGTTATTAGGTGGTCTTATTCTCAACTTAATGCCTTGTGTATTGCCGGTTTTGAGCATAAAGGTCATGCAATTGGCTCGTCATCCTGATTCAGCCAGCGCACGCCATGAAAGCCTGATGTATTTAGCCGGTGTTATCACCAGCTTCGTAGCTATCGCCGCTGTTATGTTAGCCTTGCGCGCGAGTGGCAGTGCCATAGGCTGGGGTTTTCAACTGCAAAGTCCTACTGTTATTGCCGGCCTGGTTTACCTGTTTTTCGTGTTGGGGTTGAGTATGTCTGGCGTTATCAATATTGGCCATCGCTGGATGGGCATGGGGCAATCACTGACCGATAAAGGCGGCCTCACTGGCGCTTTTTTTACCGGTGTTTTGGCTGTTGTGGTAGCCAGCCCTTGTACAGCGCCTTTTATGAGTGCCGCACTGGGTTATGCCATAACTCAACCAAGCAGCATTGCATTACTGATTTTTGCCACATTAGGTTTAGGCATGTCCATCCCACTCACACTGCTCAGTTTTATCCCGGCCGCCCGTCATTTTTTGCCTAAGCCGGGCTTATGGATGGAGCAACTGAAACAATTTTTTGCCTTCCCTCTTTACGCTACGGCGATATGGTTATTATGGGTATTTGGCAATCAGACCAGCACCTTAGGCATGATGGCATTGTTATTTGGCTGTTTGGCTATCGTCATCGCATTTTGGTATTTCCAGAATGCGACCACAATCAGCAAGATCATTGGATGTTTGGCACTTATTGCCGCATTTTTCATGCCATTCAGCATGGAATGGCAAAAACAGGACAAATCCCTGCAAGCAGGACATGAAGTTTTTTCACAAGAAAATCTGGCAAAATTTCGTCAAAAAGGCAAACCGGTTTTTGTGGACTTAACGGCTGACTGGTGCATTACCTGTATTGCCAATGAAAAAAGTACACTTGAAACTTCAGAAATCCAGGAAGCTTTTAAAAATGCCGGCATTGTTTATATGGTGGGTGACTGGACCGACTACAATCCCGAGATTAGCCAATTATTGGCTGAATACGGCCGTAGTGGCATACCTTTATACTTGTTGTATCCCGCCGATCCCAACGCACCGGCGATGGTTTTACCACAAATACTGACGCATGCGACTGTGCTTGATTATATTGGCAAAATTGATAGTAAGCGCTAACGTACTTTCTCTATGTTATTGAATTGATGAATAATCGCATCTTTTTCGCCTCTATATCCTTCATATCTTAACAAAAATGCTATTTTGATTTTTATTGCCACTTTAAAATCGCCTACTCCTATTTCATTTTTGTCAATCACTGCATATTCGCTGAGATTCACGCTTTTTTGCTGAAGTTACTAGACACTTTCTTGCTCTTCCGGCACAATCCCGACAAATAATAAAGCAAGTGATACTCTATGGCCGCCATTTTGGTACTGCATGGACCGAACTTAAATCTGCTAGGCACGCGTGAACCTGAGGTATATGGCCACAATACCCTCGCTTCAATTAATGATCAATTGTTACAACAGGCGAGCTCAGCGGGACACTCTGTTTCATTTCTACAAAGCAATACCGAAAGTGAATTGATTGAACGCATTCACCAGACCGCCAATGATGGCACTGCTATTTTACTGTTTAATCCTGGCGCCTTTACCCATACCAGCATTGCACTTCGTGATGCTATTTCAGGCGTGAAGCTGCCGTTTATAGAATTACATCTTTCCAACGTCCATGCTCGTGAAGCATTTCGCCAGCATTCGTATTTTTCCGATATTGCGATTGGCGTTATCTGTGGCTTTGGTGCCAACAGTTACACGCTAGCCATGCAAGCTGCTATCAACTACTTAAAAACCACTACCTAGAGTGCCTATTACTATGGATATTCGTAAAGTTAAAAAACTGATTGAACTGCTTGAAGAGTCAAATATTGACGAACTGGAAATCAGGGAAGGTGAGGAGTCTGTTCGCATTAGCCGCAACAACAGCAGAATTACCCAAATGATCGCAGCACCGATGCAACAAGCTCCTGCCGCACCCGTCGCAGTCGCAGCCGCTATTGCACCACCTGTCGCTGCACCGGTCTCTAATGCCTATATTGTGCGCTCGCCCATGGTTGGCACTTTCTATCGTTCTCCATCACCTGACTCTCCCGCATTTATTGAAGTGGGTAAACACGTCAAAGTCGGTGATGTTATCTGCATTATTGAAGCCATGAAAATGATGAACCAGATCCAGGCAGAAAAAGCCGGCGTTATCGAAGCTATATTAGTGGAAGACGGTCAGCCTCTGGAATTCGACCAACCTATCATAACCATCATTTAATCACTGCTGCGGAGCCACACCATGCTCGAAAAGGTTCTTATTGCTAACCGTGGGGAAATTGCCTTGCGCGTATTACGTGCTTGCAAGGAATTAGGCATCAAAACAGTTGCCGTTTACTCCACTGCAGATCGTGATTTAATGCATGTTCGCCTTGCTGATGAATCCGTTTGCATCGGTCCTGCGCCATCGCCAAAAAGTTATTTACACATTCCTTCCATCATTGCAGCCTGTGAAGTCACTGATGCTGTTGCAGTACACCCCGGTTATGGTTTTCTGGCAGAGAATGCCAACTTTGCCGAACAACTGGAAAAAAGCGGCTTTAAATTTATCGGTCCAAAACCGGATGTTATCCGCATGATGGGCGATAAAGTGGCTGCCATTCAAGCCATGATCAAGGCCGGCGTTCCTACGGTGCCGGGCTCTAACGGCCCTATTACAGAAGACACTGCACACACACTGAAAGTCGCTCAAGCGATTGGCTACCCGGTGATTATCAAAGCTGCCGCCGGTGGTGGTGGTCGCGGTATGCGTGTTGTGCATACTGAAGCGCATTTACTGAATGCTGTTCATGTTACCCAATCTGAAGCTAAAGCCGCTTTTGGTGATGGTACCGTGTATATGGAAAAATTCCTTGAAACGCCGCGTCATGTTGAAGTTCAAATTCTTTCAGATGGCAAAGGCAACGCTATCCATCTCGGTGATCGCGATTGTTCATTGCAGCGCAAACATCAAAAAGTGCTGGAAGAAGCGCCTGCTCCCGGCATTCCTGAAGAAGCTCGTCAGGCCGTATTCGCATCGTGCGTAAAAGCCTGTATTGATATCGGTTATGAAGGCGCGGGAACGTTTGAATTCCTCTACGAAAAAGGCAAATATTTCTTTATTGAAATGAATACGCGTATTCAGGTAGAACACTGCGTATCAGAAATGATTACCGGCATTGATATTGTTAAGGAACAATTAAAAATTGCCTCGGGTATGCCGCTGACCATAAAGCAGGAAGATGTAAAAATTAAAGGCCATGCTTTTGAATGCCGCATTAATGCAGAAGATCCGAAAACTTTTATGCCTTGCCCGGGTAAAATCACGCATTATCATGCGCCTGGCGGTTTGGGTGTGCGGGTAGATTCGCACATTTACAGCGGTTATTCCGTGCCACCTAACTATGATTCAATGATTGGCAAGATCATCACTCACGCCGACACACGCGAAGAAGCCCTTAACAGAATGAAAAATGCACTGGATGAATTAGTCATCGAAGGCATTCGCACTAACGCACCTTTACAGCGGGATCTGGTTCGCGATCCAGCCTTCCGTCAGGGCTGCGTTAATATTCATTATCTTGAGAAAAAACTGGAGCTATAAGCTCCGGTTTTTTAGTTAACAAGCACCGTATGAGCTGGTTACAAATCTGCTTTACCACCACACCCAAACAACAGGAACATCTGGAGGAAGCATTACTGGCAGCGGGTGCGCTTTCCATTACCTACGAAGATGCCGCTGATCAGCCCATTTTAGAGCCCGGCCTTAATGAAACACCGCTATGGAATAACCTTATTCTAACGGCACTGTTTCAAGCTGATATTAATGTTCTACAAACACTGAGTTTAACTGAAGCCGTTTTTAACGCTGAATTGCCACCGCATAAAGTCGAAATTCTCGAAGATAAGGACTGGATTCGGGAGTGGATGGACAGTTACAAACCCATACAAATGGGCAAGCGCTTATGGATTTGCCCGAGCTGGTGCGACATACCCGATAAAAGCGCCATTAATTTATTGTTAGATCCCGGCCTCGCATTCGGCACCGGCACGCATCCCACCACAGCTATGTGTTTGCGACAGCTGGATAATATGGATGTCAGCGGAAAGACGATTATTGATTTTGGTTGTGGATCAGGCATTTTGGCTATTGCCGCATTATTATTAGGCGCACAATCAGCCATAGGCATTGATATAGATCCACAAGCCATCATTGCCAGCCGGGCTAATGCCGAGCGCAATCACATTACTGACGAACGCTTTCCTGTTTTCTTAACCCGTCAGGCGCCCATAACAACTGCAGATATTGTGGTTGCCAATATTTTAGCCGGCCCTTTAGTTGAGCTAGCACCACAACTGACTGCCATGACATCCACTAAAGGCTACATTGTTTTATCCGGCATTCTTAAAGAACAAAAAAGCGCCATTTTGAATGCCTATCAGGCTTTTGATTTAGAGTTTACCCAACAGGATGAGTGGATTTGCCTCTTTGGTAAAAAGCACTAAACCATTCAGCCTTTGAGTATTACCCGGAAATAGCCAGGCTACTTGCTCACACTTTCCTGAATTTCCTCAATGAATTCACACAAACCTGTGCTAACCTCATGACAAAAGAGCAAAAAACACTCTACAATTAATCAAACACTCACGAATGAGTTAGAACATTATGCAAGCGATTCCAGCGAACTGCCCTCAATGCGGCACACAATATCAACTAACCCCCGAGCAATTGGCTGTTGCTAATGGCAAGGTTCGTTGCGGCGTTTGCAATACTGTCTTCCAGGCAGCTCCACCGACCAGAGTTCAACCTGTCGCCGCCCCTCAACCCGATCATGTCAAATCACAGTTTGTTAACGAAGATGATGATTTATTATTGAACAACACCGCCGCTCGCAAGGCTTTTGATAAAAAAAGTGATTTCAAGACCGGGGAATTCAGCTCCGCACTGGTCAACTCCGGCGACGATGATGATCTGATTCGTGACAATTTTCACGATGATGCCGATGCAGACACCAATTTTACCGCCCTGGATGACGATTTCCCCATGAGTGATGAATTTTCTTCGGTAGGCAAAACCGAAAAAACCATACACTCCGATGAAGATGAGGAAGAGTGGGCTAGCAAATTACTGGATGAAGAAGGTATAGATGCTGAAGAAGTCATCAAGGGTGAAGAACCCAAGAAAAAACCGGCAAAAGAAGAACCCAGGCAAGCCTTGGGCTCCAGTAGTGATGATTTCGACTTTGACTTTGATGGCCTGGATAGCTCAGCACTCTCTTTAAGCAAAAACGAAGAGGATGAACTGGGATTTGGTACTGACTCCAAAGATGACATTATTAACAAGATCAAACCCGAACCCCTGGTTTTTCAAATTCTCAACCAACGCTCGCTGCTCTCAACAATAGGTTTGAGCATCCTCGGCACCATCGCAACACTAGGCATTATCCTGCAACTGTTCTTTTTTCAAATCGATACATTATCGCGTGATCCGGAATGGCATTCAATTTATGGAAATGTATGCGGTATTTTGGGGTGCTCATTACCTAGCCAATATGCAATAGAAGATATCATGGCGTCCAACCTGACTATAAAATCACACCCCCACTTCAGAAATTCCTTAATGGTAGATGCCATTATCGTCAATCATGCAGCCATCATGCAGCCATTTCCGAATATTGAACTTTTTTTCATGGATACCGACCAGCAAATTATTGCTGCCCGCCAGTTTAAGCCTTCTGAATATCTGCGCGGTGAATTGGCTGATGCCAGCCTGATGCCGAGCCAGCAATCCATTCATCTGGCTTTGGAAATTGATGATCCCAGCGAAAACGCGAGTGGATATTCACTTCAATTGAGCTATTAATCCGCCATCCTCATCAATCAACTGCAAATTGCATTGTTACTGAATAAAACCCATCACTAAAAAGTGATGGGGTTGGGTTTCACTCATTCAATTCCCTGTTTATTAATTTACCACATTAAATATGTCTTTTTTCCCATATTTAGGGCTTGTTAAGGCTACCATCACCGGCTTTGAACGAGTATTATAGCCACCCTCAAAAACTGATGAAATTTTGCTCAATCTTGCTAACAATCGGCCGTTACACATTGATAAGTCCTGTATTACTTGCTCCCATGGCGGGCGTGAGTGATACCCCATTTCGCCGAATTTGCCAAACTTATGGCGCAGGATTGACCACCTCGGAAATGCTGACCGCGAACAGTGAATTGTGGGGCAGAGCCAAATCCCGACTGCGTGCAGTGAGCACTGGCAACGCTTCAGTACCGCACAGCGTGCAAATTGTTGGTAGCGAACCGCAGCTGATGGCTGAAGCCGCACAAAAAAGTGTCGCCAATGGTGCTGACATTATTGATATCAATATGGGTTGCCCGGCAAAAAAAGTCTGCAATAAAGCTGCAGGCTCGGCTCTATTAAGAGATGAACAACTGGTTGCCAACATCCTTGGTACCGTAGTTAAAAGTGTCAATGTGCCGGTAACCCTGAAAATCCGTACCGGTTGGGATGAAAACAACAAAAACGCCGTTACGATTGCCAAAATTGCTGAAGAATGTGGCATTGCGGCCCTTACAGTACATGGCCGAACTCGCGCATGCCGTTTTAATGGCTCAGCCGAGTTTGATACAATCGCTGCCGTCAAACAGGCAGTCAGTATTCCTGTGATTGCCAATGGCGACATCACTAACCCTGAAAAAGCCCTGTTTGTTCTTGAGCATACACAAGCGGATGGAATCATGATCGGTCGTGGCGCGCAAGGCCAACCCTGGATTTTTCAACAAGTGATTAGCGCCATCAATGGTCAACCTGTTTACGAACCCGCACTGGCAGAAAAATACCAATGTATTCTGGAACACATTTCCTCACTGCATGCATTCTATGGTGATCATCTGGGGATTCGTATAGCTCGTAAACATGCCGCCTGGTACTTTGAACACCTTGGCTGCAGCCAGTATCGAAAAATCTTTAACCAATTTGAAACCGTTAGTTCGCAATTGTCTTTTTTACACCAATTGCATCACTCAACCACACCAGAAGGTATAGCAGCATGACACAACACGCATTCAATGCCGCCGTTTCTATTACGGAAGATAACCATTCAGCACCTGCGCAAGGAACTTCAACATTACCCAATGCGCAAAATATACGCGACTGCGTAGCCATTGCCCTGGAAAAATACTTTTCCCACCTTGATGGACAGGAAGTGTTTGATGTTTATGAAATGGTACTGGCAGAAATAGAAGCGCCTTTATTTGAAGCCGTCATGAAATACACCCGCAAAAACCAGACCAAGGCTTCCGTTATGCTAGGACTGAATCGTGGCACCTTGCGTAAAAAACTCAAACAATACGATATGTTATAACTCTGCCATTCCCGTTTCATTTTTTCACAGGAATTCTTCATGTCTGATTTAATCCCTATTCGACGCGCTTTAATCAGCGTGTCAGACAAAGCGGGTATTGTCGATTTTGCCCAACAGTTACTCAACATGGGCGTTGAAATACTCTCTACAGGGGGCACTTATCGCCTGTTAAAAGATAAAAGCCTGGCCGTTACCGAAGTCTCTGAATACACCGGCTTTCCTGAAATGATGGATGGCCGGGTAAAAACATTGCATCCGAAAATTCATGGCGGCATTTTAGCGCGGCGCGGTCAGGACGATGCCGTTATGGCTGAACATGGCATCAAGCCAATCGACATGGTCATTGTCAATCTTTATCCTTTTGAACAAACCGTTGCCAAACCCGGTTGCACTCTCGAAGACGCAATAGAAAATATTGATATCGGTGGGCCGACCATGGTGCGCGCAGCAGCAAAAAACAATGCCTATGTCAGCATTGTGGTGAATGCGTCTGACTATGCCGGTATTATTGCTGAAATGACAGAAAACAAAGGCTGTGTATCACAAGTAACGCGCTTTGACCTGGCTATCAAGGCCTATGAACATACTGCCGCCTATGATGGTGCTATTGCCAATTATTTTGGCCGCGGCGTAACGGGCGGCACTGCCGATTTCCCACGAACTTTTAACATGCAATTCCACAAGTCACAGGATTTGCGTTATGGTGAAAATGCCCACCAGAACAGCGCATTCTATACTGAGAAAAATCCACCCAAAGGCTCTATAGCAACGGCCATCCAGTTACAAGGCAAGGAATTATCCTATAACAATATCGCTGATACCGATGCCGCACTGGAAACCGTAAAACAGTTTAGCGAACCTGCCTGCGTGATCGTCAAACACGCTAATCCATGCGGTGTTGCTATTGCTGACACTTTATTAAAAGCTTATGAACTGGCGTTTGCTACCGACAGTGAATCGGCTTTTGGCGGCATCATTGCATTTAATCGTGAGCTTGATGCTGCAACTGCTAAAACCATTTGCGACAAACAATTTGTTGAAGTCATCATTGCCCCAAAAATTTCTGAAGCCGCCAAAGCAGCGGTTGCTGAAAAGAAAAACGTACGCTTGCTCGAATGCGGCGAGTGGGAAGCCGCCAAGGCCGATTACGATCTGAAACGCGTTAATGGTGGTTTATTGGTACAAGATCGTGACCTTGGCGTCATCACCACTAACGACCTGACTATTGTCACTACCCGCAAGCCAACCGAAGCGGAAATCCGTGATTTACTCTTCACCTGGAAAGTAGCAAAAATGGTCAAGTCCAACGCGATTGTGTATGGCAAAAATGGCCAGACCATCGGCGTGGGCGCCGGCCAAATGAGCCGGGTTAACTCTGCGCGTATTGCGGCTATCAAAGCCGAACAGGCGGGTCTTGAAGTAAAAGGTTCCGTCATGGCTTCCGACGCCTTCTTCCCGTTCCGTGACGGTATTGATAATGCCGCCAGCGTTGGCATCAGCTGCGTTATCCAGCCGGGCGGTTCTATCCGTGATGACGAAGTTATCGCCGCAGCTAACGAACATGGCATGGCGATGGTATTTACCGGCATGCGCCACTTCCGCCATTAATAGTATTAGAAAGGATTTATTATGAATGTATTGATCATTGGCAACGGCGGCCGTGAACATGCCCTCGCATGGAAGGCAGCTTTGGGCAAAGGCGTAAAAACTGTTTATGTAGCTCCGGGCAATGCTGGCACCGCACTGGAAGCACACGTAGAAAACCTTGCCATTGATGTATTGGATTTTAAAGCCCTTGCCGATTTCGCAAAAAACAATAATGTTCAACTGACCATAATTGGCCCCGAAGTACCTTTGGTTAATGGCATTGTAGATTATTTCGAAGACCGTGGTTTGCGCTGTTTTGGCCCCAATAAAGCCGCTGCACAACTCGAAGGCTCGAAAGCCTTTAGCAAAGATTTTCTTGCTCGTCATGGCATACCAACTGCAGCCTATCAAACTTTTACCCAGACAGAACCTGCTATTGCCTACATCAATAAAATGGGTGCACCTATCGTGGTAAAAGCCGATGGCCTGGCAGCTGGCAAGGGCGTTATCCTGGCGCAAACAGAAGCTGAAGCGATAGCTGCCGTTGAAGATATGCTGCAAGGCAATGCTTTTGGAGAAGCCGGTAGCCGCGTGGTGGTAGAAGAATTTTTAGTAGGTGAAGAAGCCAGTTTTATCGTGATGGTAGATGGTACTGATGTTGTACCCTTTGCCACCTCGCAGGACCATAAGGCCCGCGATGATGGCGATAACGGCCCCAATACCGGTGGTATGGGCGCTTACTCACCAGCACCGGTCGTCACCGATGAAGTGCATCAACGCGTCATGCAAGAAGTCATTATGCCTACCGTCAAAGGCATGTTGGCTGATGGGCATCGCTATCGCGGATTTCTTTATGCCGGCCTGATGATTGATGACCAGGGCAATTCAAAAGTACTCGAATTCAATTGCCGTTTCGGTGACCCGGAAACCCAACCCATCATGATGCGCCTGAAAAGTGATCTCGTAACTTTATGCATCGCAGCTTGTGATGGACAACTGGCGGGCAAAACCACAGAATGGGATAAACGTGCAGCAGTTGGCGTTGTGATGGCAGCGGGCGGTTACCCTGCCGATTATAATAAAGGCGATATCATTACCGGCATTCCTGCCGATGAAGAAAATCGTAAAGTTTTTCAGGCCGGAACAAAACTTGATGAAAAAGGTCAGGTGTTAAGCAATGGTGGTCGGGTATTATGTGCAACTGCACTGGGTGATACCGTTACTAAAGCCCAACAACTTGCCTACGATCAGGTGAGCCAAATTCACTGGAACAATGTTTACTATCGAAAAGATATTGGCTACCGCGCTATCGAGCGCGAACAAATGCAAAGCTAAATGCATCCCCCTACCAGTTACCCGACGGGGTAACTGGTTTTTTGTTTTTCTGTTTCTTTTCACTGTCACCAAAAGCCTGACGCTTTACGCAGCACCAGTTATTACCGTTAGCCAACATACCTCCAGAGTCAATCTCTCTCACCATGTCGATATCATTAGAAATACTGACCGTACGATCAGCATTGACAAACTATTAACAACAAGCCTGATTCATCAGTTTGCACCTATAGACCTAAACTCCAGAGATGCACGCACCTCCATTACTTCAAATTTCTGGTTACGGTTTTCCCTGACCAATACCAGTGATACAGCAGAAATTTTTTGGCTCACTGCCAACCATACTGCCATTGACGATTTAATTCTTTATCAACTGTCGGCAACAACACCATCAGGATACCAGATTGCCAAAGACGCCAATATTCAACATGATGACTTCGCCCCTATAGTAAAAGAAATTGTGATTCCAAAACATTCATCGGCTACGTATCTTATAGACGTACATGCCATCACCAAAAATCATTTGACCCTGGAATTAATCAAGCCCAAAACCTTTCTTCCTGAGCAAATTGAACGATCACGTCTCTTCAGCTTTTTGATTGGCTTGCTAACCATGCTGGCAGCCACAAACCTGTTTTTAGCCATCCTGAATAAGTCGGCACTCTTTCTGCATTTCAGTTGCGCAGTGCTCGCCTATATCGGTATTGAATTAGTTGGCTCCAGCATCCCAAGAAACTGGTTCAATCACTTTGGAGAGTGGCAAACCACCAGTATTGTCAGTTTTTTTTATGTGTTAACAGTGTCATTTTTAATGGCCTGCAGGGAGTATGTCAAAGTTTCCGACCCTAACAACAAACACCTGATTTACATTAGCCATACTCAAAGTTTCAATACGATTATCAGTATTGTCATTGTTTCGCTAGATACTGTTTACACACCACTACTGATTTTTCCAACGCTTATTGCTACTTGTTTAGTGATAATTTCATCCATGCTGTCATGTTATAAAAATAACCATGACCAACACGCATTAAACATAGCTTTAGCCATCATATTCAGCGCAGTATTTGCCGGCATTTATTTTTTCATCATGCCCAATATTTTTTCAATGGAAATAATCAATGACCCTTTTATAATTTTTTCGATCGTATTACAGGTTGCAGCAATAACAGCAATAATAATAATTCGCGAAAGCCAACTGGCCGCCGAACAATCCGACAAGCAAGCCATTATCCGTACGCAACTGCTAAAACACAGCGCACAAAATGATCTAATGCAGGAAGTTAGCCGCGACATGCAAACACCGCTTAGCGGGATTCTGGGAATGGCTGATTTGCTAAAATCGTCATCGTTAACCGCAGAGCAACATGGCAAAGTGGATACCATCAGAAATTCCGGACAAGCACTGCTTAATAAAATATCCGATATTTATTTTCGTATCCAGCTTGAAAAAAATACCGGTGACGTCAGAAAATCACCTTTCGAACTGATATTATTACTGGAGAACTGCATAAGCAGCTTCCAGCTACCTGCAGAAATCAATAACACGGAATTGATACTCCAAATCCAGCCCGATGTTCCGGCAATAGTGAAAGGGGATGAATATCGCCTTCGCCAGATTATCGTACAGTTAATGGACAATGCCATAAAAAATACATTACAAGGGGAAGTGTTAGTCAAGCTTTCAAAAAATGCCAATGATGCCAATATTATTGAATTCAGCATTGAAGATACCGGACGAGGTATTTCAGAAGATACAATTAGCGCACTAAAAAAATCGCTGCGAAAATCTGATCAGGCCGACAATAAACCAGGCATCGATACCGTAAAACAATTACTGTCCCAATTAAAATCAGGGTTGTATATCAAGAGTATTGAGGGCGAAGGCAGTACATTCAGTTTTTCCCTGATTCTCCCTGCAGTTAATGTCACTGCTGAAAAAAAACCATTTATGGATGGCATCCTCAAAAACAAACGCTTATTGATCATTGAAGATAACCACACATCCTCTAAAGTCATTAAACAACAGGCTACCCAATGGGGCATGAAAGTAGCAGAAGCGCATACCGGCAATGAAGCACTGGCAATGTATCGTGCCAAACACAATCTTGGCGAAACATTCGATGCCATTATTCTTGATTATGATATGCCACAGCTTTCGGGCATTGAAATTGCAGAAAAAATCAGGGCCGAAGAAGGTCATCGACCCATTATTATTATGTTAGCCGGGCTTAGCCAATCTCCTCCAGCTGAAATTGCCAAACAGGCTGGCATTGATGTAGTACTGAATAAACCGGCATCACAAAAATTGCTGCAATTAACATTGAGCAATCTTTTCCAGATCAATCAAAAGAATCTTGATACATCCTTCACCAATACTCAGGATAAATTACGTTTACTGGTAGCCGATGACAACGACGTCATTCGCAGTGTCATCGGCAAGATGATGGATAGTCTTGGGGTTGAATATAAAATGGTTTCCGATGGCAAACTGGCGCTTGATGCCGTCAAAAAAGAACGCTTTGATGTTATCCTGATGGATTGTGAAATGCCCTTTATGAATGGTTTTGACGCAACACGGCATATCCACCAATGGCAACGTGAAAAACACCAACAACTTACCCCCATTATTGCCTTAACCGCATATACGCTCGGCGAGCACAAAACCAAAAGTATCACTGCAGGTATGGTTGACTATCTCGAAAAGCCCATCAATTTAAATGAACTGGAAGCTGTTTTGCGACGTTATCGTGTTCACGAGAATAATGATTGACTACACTTCCCTGCAAAAGTAATTTACCAAGACCAAGATAGGCATCGACAACGAGAATAATTATGTCACAACCCCTCGATAAATGTTTTTCTGAAGCACGCATCAATGGCCTTACTTTAAAGAACCGCATTATCAAGGCAGCCACCTATGAGGGTATGACTCAAAACGCCCTGCCCACACAAAAACTGCACAAATTCCATGTTGATATCGCCAAGGGCGGCACAGCGATGACAACCCTCGCATATTGTGCTACAGAAGCTGATGGACGCATTCACTCTAACATGATGTATATGGATGAATATATACGCCAGCCATTATCACAACTGGTTGATGATATTCATTCGGCAGGCGCAAAAGTTTCCGGGCAATTGGCACATTGTGGTAACTTTTCAAAAAATAAAGATCTTAACAAAAGTCGACCACAAGGACCCTCATTCACCCTCAATATGATAGGCCTGCCCCACGGCATGATTTTCGCTGATGCCATGAGCCATAAAGACATAGACCAATTCATCCAGACTTATGAAAACGCCGCCCGCTTCATGAAATCCGTCGGCTTTGATTGCATAGAAATCCATTTTGGTCATGGTTATGGCTTAAGCCAGTTTATTAGCCCTAAAACCAATAAGCGCACAGATGAATTTGGCGGGGCTTTAAAAAACCGCATGAAAGTTCCAATACGCGCACTGGCTGCTGTCAGGAAAGCCGTAGGCGAAAGCTTTCCAGTCATAGGAAAAATCAGTCTCACCGATGGCGTTCGTGGCGGTAGCCACTACGATGATGCCGTTGAAATAGCTGGCATGTTAGATGAGGCGGGTATCGATGGCATCATTACCTCGGGCGGCACCAGTAGCATGAACCCGATGATCATGTTCCGCGGCGACACCATCTTGCAAGGGATGATCAAGCAGGAAAAAAATCCATTAATGCGAATGGGCCTAAAATTGATGGGGCCAAAACTCTTTCGCGAATACCCTTATCATGAAATCTATTTTCTGGAGCAAGCCAAACGTGTACGCCAGCGCGTAAAGTGCAATGTTATTTATATTGGTGGTGTATCCACCAATGAAAGCATCAGCACTTTAATGCAAGAAGGTTTTGATTTTATCCAATTGGGTCGCGGCCTGATAGCCGATCCCGATTTTGTGAAACATGCCATGCAAAATAAAAACTATATCAATCGATGCATACATTGCAATGAATGCGTATGCCTGATCGATGATCCAGATGGCATTAGATGCACACTGCCGTGAACCATTAACCGGAACTGTTAATAAAATACTCATGTATAAAAAGATTTTTGACAAACTGGCAGCATCTAGATATGCATTTTTCTTTATCGCCTGTGTCGGTATTGCTTTGGTGTTACCGAGTCTGGTCGCTGGTTTATACGCCGATGACTTTCTGCATTATGTTTTGATTCGCGAAGGTCATCTGGTTAAACAACCTGACAACATATCCCTGTTTCATTTATTTTCATTTATCGATACATCTGCAGAAAGAAGAATCCAGCTGTTTGGATTCAGCCTCACACCATGGTGGGTAAGCCCCCATTTTTCCTTGTTGTTTTTTCGCCCGCTCAGTGAAATCACTCACTATATTGATTATAGTTTTTTGCAGCACCAGATCCCTTTGATGCACTTACACAGTATTCTCTGGTATACCCTTTTGCTAGGCCTTATCGCCTATTGTTATAAACAATTTGCCCCGACACGCAAAGTGGCGCTTCTCGCATTCCTGTTTTTTATTGCCGATGCCACTCACGGTTTTACTGTGGCCTGGCTGGCTAATCGCAACGCCCTGATTGCCGCCAGTTTCAGTTTATTGGCTCTCACTTGTCACCACCAATTCAGGGAAACACAAAAACCCGCTTTTTATATCGCTTCACTGTTCAGTATTATTGCCAGTTTTCTGGCAGCAGAAGCTGGCATTGTGGTGGGCGTATTTTTGTTTTCCTACGCCCTGTTCATTGATAAAGGCGGTCGCTTAAAAGGCATACAATATCTATTGCCCGCCCTGTTTATTTTCATTATCTGGTTTTCATTTTACAAACATTACGGCTATGGTGCCATTGGCAACAAAGCCTATTATATTGATCCGGTAGAATCGCCTGCACTGTTTTTTCACAATCTGCCTGACCGGTTTTTAAGAACTCTCGCCATCCAGTTCAATTTTCTTCCTGTTCATCTCTATAAACCCTATCCGCATTTTATGTTGGGCATGGGTATTTTCTACTTATGCATACTATTGATACCACTCTTGCACAATGCGACGCGCTCATACCGGTTTTTTCTATGTATCCTGCTGCTGTCTATCATCCCGATTACATCGAGTGAATTACAAGACCGGAATATGCTCTTTGTAGGTATTGCGGCATGCCCGCTACTGGCAGAATTGATAAGGCATCTACATTATTCACGCCATCAATTACCCGCCAAAATACTGGCCGCATTGATTCTGATATTTCATCTGTGTATTTCAGCACTGTTAATGCTACCAACAACGTATGCACCCAAACTGCTGGCGAACAGCAGCCTGCTTACCGCTCGCTCATTACCCGCCAACATCACTGAAAACCACATCATAACTTTGGGTATGCCTGTTTTTGATGCCTCTTATACTACTGCCATACGTCGCACAGAAAACCTTCCTCTGCCACAGCAACTGTGGAATGTCACTACTGGAACACTGGGGTTGGAAATCACACGCATTGATGACCACCATTTCATCATCGAAAATACCCAGGGGCTGTTAAGTGGTTTCGATTTCATGATTCGCGATTTTTCTTTTGACCCCCTGGAAATTGGCGAAGTGATCAATATGAACGGCCTTCTTTTAACCATAGAAGCTGTGAATAGTGTCGGCACTCCAGTAAAAGCCCGACTCGCAATTAATCCTGCCATTAACATTCAACACCTTGAACTTTACTATTGTACTGGTGCTCAACTACTACCCTTTAAGCTTGCCAATGGCCAAAGAAAAACGTTTTAATGCCACTTTATCAGCCATGTCCGCTATGTAGCACACACTCACCTGTCGATTTTCATGCCGACAAGTATCGTCGTTATTTTCGCTGCCTAACCTGCTCACTAATCTTTGCTGATTCAGCCAGCCAGTTATTGCCCTCTGCTGAAAAAGCCATTTATTCGCATCATGAAAACTCTCCCGACGATCCCCTATACCGCAATTTTTTAAACCGGCTCGTACAACCCCTCACCGAGCGCCTCGGCAAACAACCCTTGCACGGCCTCGATTTCGGCTGTGGTCCGGGACCAACATTATCCATTATGCTCGCAGAAATGGGACACAGGATGTCAATCTATGATCCCTATTTTGCTGATGATAAAAGAGTCCTCACCCACACCTATGATTTTATAACCTGCACCGAAGCCATAGAACATTTTTATACCCCTGCTAAAGAATGGCAACTACTGCTGGGCCTGCTAAAACCTGGCGGATGGATGGGATTAATGACCAGCCTGACCAATGATCTAGACAACTTTGCTCAGTGGCATTACAAAAATGATCCCACCCATGTCAGTTTTTTTAGCCGCGAAACCTTTGAATATCTATGCAAAAGGGATGGACTGGAACTAACGTTTATCGACAGGAATGTCATTCTGTTAAGAAAAGCCGATTGTTGAATCGGGAAACAAACCGATTCTACCAGGCACTTTTTCAGGCTCAGCAACGTATTGGCGCCATAGGTATGCAACTTTTCGTCAACACTCGCCGAGCTTAAGCCCGCTTCCACCGTATAGAGTTGCAAGAGGGTTTCAGCAATAGCAAGACTATGCCAATGCGGAGATAGCTTTTTCCTGTGCGCCTTGTTGAGTTGTTTGCAATGATTCAGACACCTAAATTAGTCTTATGGTTTGCCACTCCAGATACGAATGGCAATTGCTTATGCATAAAAACTTGACGAGATTGAGTCTCCCCTGAACACTCTATTTCATGTATGGCATTGCCTGTTTTTTCCCGTTCACAGTAAACTGGCGCTTACCAACAATCAGGAATAAGCACAATGCGTATTAATTTGATGGATGCAAGCCTCAGAGCACTCGGAGGTCATCCACATGATATTGACCTGCGCCTGACGCGAGCCATGGTTGCAGCCGGTCATGATGTGCATGTCTATTGCCATATCAAGGCTAACGAAACCCTGCAATCCCATTACCATTCCATAGCACCTATTACACCGCTATTTTCTATCCATCCCTATACCTCTCCCAATTCCTTTGAACCTTTGGCCGGAGATATCATTAAAAACCTGGAAGGCGGTATCATCACTGCTAATGAATTAAATCAAACCCGGGATGCCGAAGTCTGGTTATGGCCAAGCTTTTACTCCCACCAATTAAATGCCTGCAGCCTGATCAAAACCCGCGCCCTGATATCTGCATGCATCCACCATCCTCCGGATTTTTTCTCCCCTGGTGATATTGCATGGTGGCGTCACGGATTTATGAAATCACACAAAAACGGTCTTAATTTGCGCGCAGGTTTTATTGAGCCAGAAACCTTATATCCCTATATGCCCTTATCAATGAATGGCGACCTTTCCGTGTTCCCTTTCCCTAATGATGGCCCTGAGACCATCAAACAACCTACTGCACTAAAAACCATGGGTGTGTTTGGCTTCCAGAGAGAGGAAAAAGGCGGCGCATTTATGCACCCGCTATTAAAGCGACTGGTCGCTGATGGCTACAACGTAATCATGCATGACAGTAATCCGGATAATGGTATGTTTGCTGATATTGATGGCCTCACCCGCATAGGCCACGTCATGAATCTCGATGATGAAATCGCCAAATGTGACCTGGTGCTGGCTCCCTACCAACCTGAAGCCTATCGATACAGGGGATCGGGAATCGTGATGAGCGCCATCGCTAACGGCATACCCGTAGTGGCGCCTTTCGGATCTGCGCCAGGTCGCTTGATCGCGCAAAATGGTGCCGGCACCCTGTTTAACCAATATACACTGGCCTCGGTTTATGCCGCCATACAACAGGCCGTCAACCACTACCCGACCATCAGCCAATCAGCCTATAAAGCCGCATCACAATGGAAAGAACATCACGGAGTAATGAAGTTTGTACAAGCCGTAACCTGAAAAACCCTTTTTCAACTTAAAAACCCTGCGGGCACTCCCAACTGCAGGCAATTGAGGCAACAAAAAATTTCCCGCTTTAAGCGGTTCGCAGTAAACTAGCCCTCCAATTTTTAACCCTGTTTTATATACGATGCCCTTACCTGTACTTATTGATACCGACACTTTACATAAATACCTGAAAACTCATCCCAATGCGTTAATTGTCGATGTGTGCACTGCCGAAAATTACGCCCAGGGCCATATTCCCGGCGCAGTGAATTTCCCACCCGCCAAATTGAGCAGCGGCCTGGCACCGGCTACCGGGTCTTTACCGACGCCGGAAGACCTGAAAACGCTGCTTGAATCCATTGGCCTGACACCGAACAAACACGTGATAGTCTATGATGATGCCGGCAGTAGCTGGGCCGGGCGTTTTATCTGGACACTGGCGGTGATCGGCCATAAAAAATACAGCCTGCTCGATGGAGGTATTACTGCCTGGCGTGCCGACAACTTGCCGATTTCCCAGGAAGTACCGACGCCCAACACCAGCACTTTATCGGCGTTTAAATACAATCCGGCATTGATTGCCGATAAAGACGAGATCCTCGCGCAACTCGGCCAACATAATGTTGTTATCTGGGATGCCCGCGCACCGGAAGAATATACCGGTACTAAAGTGGTTTCTGCCCAGGGCGGCCATATCCCTGGCGCCATTAATTTTGACTGGGTAAAACTGTACGATAGCAATAACCATAATCGCCTGTTACCACCCGAACACATCCAGACCCTGCTTGATGCTGCCGGATTAACCAGCGACAAACACATCACCACCCATTGTCAAACCCATCGCCGCTCCGGGCTTACCTGGTTTGTGGCCACCCAGTTACTGGGCTACAAACACGTCAAAGCCTATCCCGGCTCCTGGGCCGAATGGGGCAATACCACCGATTTACCTGTCGAGAAATAAAGATGAGCTTACCCGAACCGCTATTTGCCGCCCTGCAGCAAGTTATTCCACAACACCTGCTGTCGCGCATCATTGGCAAACTGGCTGAGTGCCAGATAGCACCGGTGAAAAACAAACTCATCAACACCTTCGTTGATTATTACGGTGTGAATCTGTCTGAGGCACTGATCAACAAACCCGAAGGCTTCACACACTTCAATGATTTTTTTACCCGTGAACTCCAGCCCGGCGCCCGAAATATTACTGATGACCCCAATGCCATTGCATCTCCTGCAGATGGTGCCATCAGCGAAATCGGGGATATAGAAGTGGGCAGCCTGCTGCAAGCCAAAGGCCAGCGTTATTCATTGATATCACTTTTAGCCGATAACAAAGAACTGGCCGAAATCATGATGGGCGGGAAATTTGCCACCATTTATCTGTCACCCAAAGATTATCACCGTGTACACATGCCGCTGGATGGCACATTAGTAAGCACTACCTACGTACCGGGAAAACTGTTTTCAGTGAACCAGGCAACAGCGAATCAAATCCCCGGATTATTTGCCCGCAACGAACGCCTGATCTGCCATTTCGATTCAGCTCATGGGCCTTTTGTTGTTATTCTGGTCGGCGCCATGATTGTGGCCGGCATCGAAACCGTGTGGTCTGGCGAAGTAGCCCCGGTACGCGCCCGCCTGAAAACCACGTCCTACCAAAAGCTCACCACCGTCAGCCTGAAAAAAGGCGATGAAATGGGACGCTTCAAACTGGGCTCAACCGCCATCCTGATATTCCCCAAGGGCCGTATCGAATGGAATGCGGATTTACGCAACAGCAGTGCCACGCGCATGGGCGAAGCGATTGGCAGATTGATCTAGGGAACCTCTGAATAACTCCCTTTTGTCATTCTGAACGTAGTGAAGAATCTTTTTAATTCTAGAAGTTAGATTTCTCACTTCGTTCGAAATGACAGATATTCAGAGGTTCCAGCAAACCCTGGCAAAAAACCTTGCCAGGGTAATGTGTACTCCCCGGCATCACTCCTGCCTTTTTTTCATTATCTCTCGCGGAAATCAGACGCGCATCACTCTTTGTTACACCGCGTTCATTAAGCAGAAATGCCTATGTACTGCTAATATCAAACGAGAGTATATTTCGTTATCAATTGCCTGCTTCTCCTGATGCCTGAATCCAATTCACAGGGCAGAGCACGGTAACCGACTAATAACAATAACGCTGGCACGGATATCAAGCGCAAAGCATTCAAGGTTAATGCCATGACAAACACAGTTAAAACCGAAACCAGCGGTCTCGACCGCACAGAACAACGACAAATCCTTAAACGATTTATCCAGATCACCCTGGGACGCCTTGCGCGTATCCGCCTCGATTTGTCCGAAAAACAGCAAATTTTTCTCGATGCCCTGCCGGTGATGCTGCACAACAACCATCCGGAATTTCCCTGCTTCGTGTCTGAATATACCCCTTCCGGCATCTGCAAATACCAGCCTAGCGGTGCCGAACTGCAAAAAGTGCATCACCTCGCACCGTCGTTTTCACTGCAAGATACCAAAAAGAACAAACAACAATTATTGGGTCTGTATATCACCGGCGATTGCGGCACCATCATCGAATCACCCCAGCAGAACCTGATTGTCTGGGTATGCCATGCTGATAACCTCGGTGCCAATGAGATTTCACAACTGAACCGCAAATGCGGGCTGATCGAAGAATGGGCAAAATCGTTAGACCTGAAAGTAAAATTCCGTATTTTCGACAGCAAGTTTGTCAGC
>CAZTZY010000032.1:0-27944 GCA_964617765.1 uncultured Spongiibacteraceae bacterium | reverse complement strand
CGCAGCCCACTGCGAAGCTGCCAAATACCAAAGCGAAATCAATTTAGCCAGTTGCTCAAGATTAACCCAGGAAATGAGGTTAATACAACAGCGAAGCAACCTAGCGAACCCAAAAACGACGAAAGAGCGAAACCTTTAAAGCCAAACAACACAGAGCGAATTTAAGAATTTATATTACTGCGCCTGCGAAGCACAAAAACGAACCCCACCAAAAAACATAAGCCACTAACTATTTTCATTTAACAGCTGATTTAACGAACGCAGTTCGTTAAGTTCCGTTCGTTTAGTTTTTATTGATTTTTTAACGATAATCCAAATCTATAGCAATACCAACCACTTAACAAGGCGTGTTCGTTAAGTTCTCCGAACTTAACGAATAAAAACGTTCGTTAAGTTTTGGGTAATTGGGGAGCTGACTTTCTGGCAATTTATTGACTATTCCCGCCATCTCTGCGCATATTTCAAGCACTCACTAAAAGGCTTATAACCCCATTCCCATTGAGATAACCAGATGATTTTGATGAATTTAATATACGGCTTCTTGAATTCAGTGGATATATAGGCAATGCATAACTGGAATACAGCAAACCTGTGATATACATCAAATGGTATTTTCGCTTCTTTGAGAGAATGATTAAAAAGGCAGGGTTTTATGACTATTACGTTGATTAAACAATTTTCCGAGTTGGGTCGCCACGATGTCGCCATTGTCGGCGGTAAAAATGCTTCGCTGGGTGAGATGTTTGGTGCGCTGAGCCCGCAGGGGGTTTCGGTGCCGGATGGGTTTGCCACGACGGCTGAGGCCTATTGGCATTTCCTGGATCATAACGGGCTGCGTCAAAAAATTACAGATGCCTTGGGTGATATGGATATCGAAAATGTCACGGCGTTGCAAAAGACCGGAGCGGAGATTCGTGACTGGATTATCGCTAGTGAAATACCGTTAGATTTACAGCAGGCGATTGCCAATGCTTATCAGGTGCTGGAGCAGGAATATGGCCAGGGCACGGATGTGGCTGTGCGCAGTTCGGCCACGGCGGAAGATTTGCCGGATGCTTCGTTTGCCGGGCAGCAGGAAACTTACCTGAATATTCGCGGGCTGGAAGATTTGTTGCTGGCATGCAAGCGCGTATACGCTTCATTGTTTACTGATCGGGCGATTGCCTATCGGGTGCATAAGGGTTTTGCGCACATGAAAGTGGCGCTGTCGATTGGTGTGCAAAAGATGGTGCGTTCTGATCTGGGTGCATCAGGGGTGATATTCACACTGGATACTGAAAGCGGCTTTCGCGATGTTATCACCATTACTGCTGCTTATGGTTTGGGTGAGAATGTGGTGCAGGGCGCGGTGAATCCGGATGAATTTGTGGTGCATAAGCCGACGTTGCAGCAAGGGTTTCGGCCTATTCTAAAACGCCAGCTCGGCACTAAATCTCTGCGCATGGTCTATGACGAAACAGCGAGCAAGTTGGCAACCTTGAATGAGCCGGTGAGTGCGGCAGACCAGCAGCGTTTTGCGATTACCGATGATGAAATTATTGAGCTGGCGAAACAGGCGCTGGTGATTGAGGCGCATTACGGTTGTGCGATGGATATTGAATGGGCGCGTGATGGCATTACGCAGAAGCTGTTTATAGTACAGGCGCGACCAGAAACCGTGCACTCTAACGATAATGCATTGGTACAGGATGTCTATCGTTTGCAAAAGAAAGGCCATGTGTTGTTAAACGGTAAAAGTATCGGTGCTCGCATTGGTGCGGGCGCGGTGCGAGTGGTGAAAGATAAATCTCATCTAAATGAGATCAAGGCGGGTGAGGTGTTAGTGGCGGATATTACCGATCCTGATTGGGAGCCGGTGATGAAAACGGCTAGTGCTATAGTCACCAATCGCGGCGGGCGCACCTGCCATGCGGCGATTATTGCGCGTGAGCTGGGTATTCCGGCGGTGGTGGGCGCGGGTAATGCCACGGATGTATTGCGCGATGGCATGGGTGTCACCGTGAGTTGTGCCGAGGGTGAAATAGGCCATGTGTATGACGGTATTTTGCCATTTGTGCATGAGCAGATTCGCCTGGATAACCTGCAAAAGCCGGAAACCAAAATCATGTTGATTGCGGGTAATCCCGGCCAGGCTTTTGGGGTTGCGCAATTACCTAACGATGGCGTTGGGCTGGCGCGTATGGAATTTATTATCAGTAACCATATTGGCCTGCATCCGCGTGCATTGCTGGAATTCAACACTTTGCCGGCTGCATTGCAGCAAACCATTACTGCGCATACGGTGGGTTATGCCAGCCCGGTAGATTTTTATGTGGAAAAACTGGCCGAAGGCATTGCGACGCTGGCAGGTGCGTTTTATCCGAAGCCGGTGATTATCCGCACCAGTGATTTCAAATCTAACGAATATGCCGAATTGATCGGCGGCCGGCAGTTTGAGCCGCAAGAGGAGAATCCGATGATCGGCTTTCGCGGTGCGGCGCGCTATTATGCCGATAGCTTCCGTGATTGTTTTGCGCTGGAGTGCAAGGCGATTCGCAAGGTGCGTGAAGAAATGGGTTTAACCAACCTGCAAGTGATGTTGCCGTTTGTGCGCACAGTGGAGGAGGTACAAAAAGTATCAGCCTTGATGGCTGAAAACGGTTTGCGCCGTGGCGAGAATGGTTTGCAGTTGATGCTGATGTGCGAGATTCCGGCCAATGCCTTGCTGGCTGAGCAGTTCCTTGAGCATTGCGACGGCTTTTCGATTGGCTCTAACGATTTAACGCAATTAACCATGGGCGTGGATCGTGATTCGGGGTTGTTAACACAATTTGATGAAAGGAATCCTGCGGTGGCCGTGTTGATGGGCATGGCGATTGCGGCGTGTCGCAAGCATAATAAATATATTGGCATTTGTGGCCAGGCACCGAGCGATTTCCCGGAAATTACACGCTGGCTGGTTGAGCAGGGTATTCATTCCATTGCTTTGAATCCGGATAGCGTACTGAAGATGACACAAATTGTTCTGGATGCAGAGAAAGACCATAATGCAATCGGATTCTCGGGATGAAATAGAACGTATTGTCTATATCTTAATCTTATGTAGGAGCGGCTCTAAGCCGCGAAGCTGTGCATTAGGTTTAAGGTCGCGCCAAAGTGGCGCTCCTACGGTGGTTATTGCTTGTGATGGATAACTTGTAGGATCGGCTCCAAGCCGCGAAGCTGTGCGTCAGGATTACGGTCGCGCCAGAGTGGCGCTCCTGCGGTGGTTATTGCTTGTGATGAATATATTGTAGGAGCGGCTCTAAGCCGCGAAGCTGTGCGTCAGGATTACGGTCGCGCCAGAGTGGCGCTCCTACGGAGTTATTGCTTGTGATGGATAACTTGTAGGATCGGCTCCAAGCCGCGAAGCTGTGCGTCAGGATTAAGGTCGCGCCAGAGTGGCGCTCCTACGGTGGCTATAGCTTGTGATGGATATCTTGTAGGAGCGGCTCTAAGCCGCGAAGCTGTGCGTTAGGATTAAGTTTGCGCCAGAGTGGCGCTCCTGCGGTGGTTATTGATTGTGATGAATAACTTGTAGGAGCGGCTCTAAGCCGCGAAGGTGTAGGTTAGGATTTCGGTCGCGCTAGAGTGGCGCTCCTGCGGTGGTTATTGGTTGTGATGGGATGTCTCTGCAGGAATTATAATGCGCTTGTTTTATAGGGCGCGTGTTGGAAATAAAATTTTAAAATCAGCTATGCTGTAAAAAACGAGGAAATACCATGAAACTAACAATCAATAATTTAATGACTCAATTGCACGATACGTTTGGCGATGATGAGCCAAGCCCGCAAGTGGCGCAGTTGATGCAAGAAATGGAGCGTCATGTGCAGCACTGGGAATCGCCTGCGCCGGAAGAAGCTTTACTGGATACAGCCGAGGCATTGGCAACTGAGCTGGAAGTGGAGCATCCTGCGGCAACCAGCATAATCCGCAAGATTATTGAAACCCTGAATAATATGGGTGTGTGATTGAGTTATTTCAATCAACTGAAACGGTGTTGGAAATGGCTATATTGATGTCACAGCGATTATCGCTTTTGATTCCGCCGCCAGTGGTGATGGTTATAACAGGTTTGTTGATGTGGTTAACAAGCATTGCTCCGTCAGGGTTCTTGCGCACGGGCTCATTTTCCGGAATGTTGCAGGCTGAAGTGGCATGGGGATTTTACCTGCTCGGTGCTGCCTTGTTGGTATGGTCTATTGCAGCTTTCATATTGGCAAAAACTACGGTGAATCCCATGAGGCCAGCTGCGGCTTCAAGTTTGTTGACGACCGGTGTTTTTGCGTTTTCCCGCAATCCGATTTATCTGGCTGATTTATTCTTGCTGATCGGTTGGGGTATTGCGCTAGGGAATATGTTTAACTTTTTATGGCTGGGATTTTTTGTTGGCTACATTACGCGTTTCCAGATTATTCCCGAGGAGCAGGCGCTGGTAAAATTATTTGGTGATGAATATCTGGATTATTGCGCGAAGGTTCGACGCTGGCTGTAGGGATTCATGAATCACTGAGCTTAATCTCCGTGCGGAAGATAGGCCACACCCGAATGGCACTTACTAGCCTGTATCTTAGAAAGCCTGTATATAGCCTCCCCTATAAAATAGGGGAGGTGGCACGAAGTGCCGGAGGGGTCCTGTTCCGTTTTTTTCTTCTCTGTCGCTAACGCGACATCTCCCGGTTTTACAGGGGAGATTAAATATCGCCAAGCATTGATGTGTAAGTAAGTGTCTTCAAGCCAAACCCCAAGGCTTATTTAACAGAAGAGCAACCATTATAAAACCAGCTTTCCAGAATGCTGGCAGCGGCGAGGCTGTCTACCGCATCGAGTTTGTAGTTATCGGAAGGATGATCGATTTTCACTTCGGCTGAGCTCAGGCGTTCATCCCATAAATAACTGGGTTTGCCAAAGCGCCCATGCAGGCGGTTGCTGAATTTGCGTGCACGCACGCACATGGGGTTTTCGCTGCCATCCATGTTCAGCGGCAGGCCGGTAAGAAAACAATCGGGTTGCCATTCCGTGATCAGTTTTTCTATATCTTCCCAGTGTGGTATGCCGTCTTTAGCGGCAATTTCTGTCAGTGCTGTGGTGGTTTGGGTGATGGATTGCCCGTAGGCCACACCGATACGCGAAGTGCCAAAATCAAAAGCCAGTACGCTTATGGGTTGCAGGGTTGCCTGGCTCATGAGTTAACCATGACCTGCGGTTTGGGTGAGTTGGGTGTAATGGATACCGAGAGTTTGCAGGGCCGCATCAAGACGTTTTTCCACGGGTAAATCGAGCAGGGTTTTCACCGGGATATTCACATTAATCCAGGAGTTATCGGCAATTTCCTGTTCGAGCTGGCCTGCGCTCCAGCCGGAATAGCCGAGGATGATCAGGTATTCCATGACGTTTTCACCATTGGCCAGTGCTTCCAGGATATCGGCACTGTTGGTAATGGCGAGTTCGGCATTCACGTTGGCCTGGTGTTCCCATTTCACGGTATCACTGGGTTGGTGCAGTACAAAGCCGCGGTGCCCGTCCACGGGGCCGCCGGAGTAAATAAAATCGGGGTGCAGGTTGGCGTGATAGGCGGGATTAATCTGTTCCAGCACTTCATCAATTGTGATATCCATGACCTTGTTGATGATGAGTCCGAATGCACCTTCTTCATTATGATCGAGCATATAGATAACGGTTTTTTCGAAAAAGGAATCTTCGAGGCAAGGCATGGCCACCAGGCATTGCCCATTGACATAGCTGTTACTCATTCGGCATCCATCCGCGCAAAACGGTTTTTCTGGAATTGCCAGGTACGCACAATTTCCAGTACATCGGTATCGTCACTGATGGCTTTCGGGAAAGGCTGGAACGGACTGGATAAGCGCACAATCTTGAGTGCGGAGGCATCGAGTATTTTGTAACCGGACGATTCCAGTATTCGGACATCTTTCAGGGAGCCATCCTTGTTGATCGATACCAGTACGGTAACGTCTCCGTACAGTTTTTGTTGTTTGGCTTCTTTCGGATAATACTGGTTGCCGATGGCTTCTATACGGGTTTGCCAGTTATAGAGATATTCAGCATCATCAGCGGCTTTGGTGGCCACTGAAGTGGCACGACGAACCCGCGGCAGGCGTGCATAGATTTGTTGTACTTTATCCAGCTTGGCTTGTAATGAGGCGATTTCCATTTGTCGCAACAGGATTTCCTGGTCGCCCTGGAAATCTTCTACCGATTGTTCAGGTTTGGGTTGCGCCGGGGCAGCCCAGCGATCACTGCGTGATTGGGTAGTGACCACCAGCATGTTCTGGGTTTGCGCCTGTTGACGGGGGGTGGCCACGTTTTCCTGAACTTGCCGGATTGTGGAATCATTGATGGGCGCTATTTCGGTGGTGCGTAATTCCCGCTTTTTCGATTCCGAACCGGAAGCTTCCTGGTTGGTTTGCGCAGCGTAATCAGCATCCAGTACCGCTTTGTCAGTGGCGTAATTCGACAGCGTAATATCCATGCGTTTGGCGGACGAGCCTTTGGGCAGGCTAATCGCAAAACCCACGCCCAATAATACAGCGACATGGAAAGCGATGGCCATCGACAGTGTGAAGCCGATGCGGTCATGGGTTTTGGCGGCTGGGTCGTGTATTAGCATAAGTTATTGTTATTTAAGGCGCTTTTCGATGGCGCTCATCAGTTTATCGGCAATATTCAGGTGGTGCACGTTGTCAATTTCCCGTATGCAGGTGGGGCTGGTGACATTGATTTCGGTGAGATAATCGCCGATTACATCAAGCCCGACAAACAATAACCCTTTTTCCTTGAGCGTGGGAATGACCTGTTCGCAAATCCAGTAATCTCTGGGTGTTAACGCACTGGGAACGCCGGTGCCGCCCGCGGCCAGATTACCGCGTGTTTCTCCTTGGGCCGGAATGCGCGCCAGACCATAAGGCATGGGTTCGCCATCGACGATAAGGATACGCTTGTCGCCATTGGCAATGTCGGGGATGAATTTTTGCGCCATGATGGTTTGTGTGCCCAGTTTGGTGAGGGCTTCAATAATCACGCTGACGTTGGGATCATCGGCTTTCAGGCGGAATATCAGTGAACCGCCCATGCCATCCAGGGGCTTGAAAATCACGTCCTGATGTTGGCGATGGAAGGCTTTCAGCAAGCTGGCATCGGCGGTGACCAGGTGTGGCGGGCAGCATTGCGGGAAGTGGGTGGCAAAGATTTTTTCATTGCAATCGCGCAGGCTGGCGGGTTTGTTGACGACCAGCACGCCTTCTTTTTCGGCGGCTTCCAGGATATAGGTGTTGTAGATGTATTCATTATCGAAAGGCGGGTCCTTGCGCATGAGTATGGCATCAAGATCACCCAGGTTTATGGCGCTCTCCTCTCCCAGTTCAAACCAGCGCTGTTCATCACGGAAAACCTTCAGCGGCTGGCTGATGGCACGCGCTTTGCCATCCTTGAGGAATAATTGTGACGGGCGCAGGTAGAGCAACGCCCAGCCGCGGTCTTGTGCAGCCCATAACATGGCCAGGCTGCTGTCTTTTTTAAAATTGATGCTTTCGATGGGATCCATAACGATCCCGACTTTTATGCTCATAATGCGCACTTTTGTTTACTGGTTATCGCCAATATAAAATATTACTGGATTTATATGCTTTTGGTGTTAAAGTTTTTTCTAAGAAAGCATTCTATAGTATTAATTTAAGTGCTATAAGTTTTGCTTGATATCACTTAATTGTGAAGTAGCGGTGGACAAATACCTTCTTTAGGGGGTATTTTGCAGTAATCGCCTTGACAGCTAATAAATATAACCAAGAATTAAGCGATACACAGTAAAAAAACAAGAACAATAAACTCATTCCTAATAGATTTTAAGGCTCTGGCTATATGGAAGCAAATTTCGAAAATCTCAAAGTAATGGTCATCGACGACAGTAAAACGATTCGCCGTACAGCGGAAACGTTACTGGAAAAAGTGGGTTGCCAGGTAATCACTGCAATTGATGGTTTTGATGCGCTGGCAAAAATTGCCGATGCGAAACCCGATATTATTTTCGTCGATATCATGATGCCACGTCTCGATGGCTATCAAACATGTGCATTGATCAAGAATAATAGCGAGTTCAAGTCAACGCCGGTCATCATGCTATCCAGTAAGGATGGCTTGTTTGATAAGGCGAAGGGCCGTATTGTCGGTTCTGATCAGTATCTAACCAAGCCGTTCAGTAAATCTGAATTGATCGAAGCTATTGAAGCGCATGTTCGCTAATAATAACGATAAAGACCTTAGCGCACTGGAGGAAACATGGCTCGTATCCTGATTGTAGATGATTCGCCGACCGAGACATTTAAAATCACTGAAATCCTGAATAAAAGCGGGCATCAGGTGATCTCTGCCGGTGGTGGGGAAGAGGGTGTCGCTATTGCCAAAAAAGAATTGCCCGACCTGATATTAATGGATGTGGTGATGCCGGGTATTAATGGTTTTCAGGCAACTCGCCAGATCACTAAAAATCCGTCTACCAGTCATATTCCTGTAGTCATCGTCACCACCAAGGATCAGGAAACTGATCGTATGTGGGGTATGCGTCAGGGAGCGTCGAGTTTTTTAACCAAGCCCATTAATGAAAAGGCCTTGGTCCAGGCGGTGAATGACGCCTTGGCGGCAGGTAAGTAATTCCATTATGTCTGCCAGGGATCCCTTTGAATACTTGCTCGGTTTGTCAGAAAGCATCAAGCCTTGCCATCCGAGTTTGCCATCCAAAGAAGAAATCATCAGAAGTTGGGCGGGCATAGGATTCAAGATTCTCGGACAGCGCATGATTGCGCCTTTGGGTGAAGTGGTAGAAATGCTGCCAGTGCCTCAGGCGACCAAATTACCTGGTGTACAAAGTTGGGTGATTGGCTTGGCAAATGTGCGTGGCCGTTTGCTGCCCCTGTTTGATCTGGAAGAATTTTTTGGCGGGTCATTAAGCCCGAATAGAAACAGGCACCGTGTGTTGGTGCTGGAAATGGGTGAGTTGTATGCCGGGCTTGTGGTCTCCGAGGCTTATGGTATGCAATATTTCCCTGAAGATTTAGGTACCATTGAGTTGCCGGAAGCCGTTCAGCAGTTGGCGGGTTATTCAAAAGGCGCCTACGAACAGCATGGTTTGTTATGGGTGGCTTTTAGCCCGTATAGCCTGGTGCGGGATCCAAGGTTTTTTAATGCGGCTGCGGCTTGATAACAAGTGTGCGGCTTAAATAATAATAATGTTGAAATTTAATCAAAATCAGTAGGAGTTGGAGATGAGTACAACATCGTCCACGATGATTGCTAGCCAGTCAAGTAACAGAAATATGGTGATACTATCAGGCTTGGCTTTGCTGGTATTTTTACTCTTTGCATGGAATATTTTCAAGGTATTCAGTGATACTAAACACGATGCTGATTATCTGGAAATCACTGCGGATATGCGGGTTTTGTCACAGCAAATCTCCACGCATACACGTGAAGCCTCGCAAGGCAAGCCTACTGCTTTTGATGAACTGGAGCGTGTGCGCAAGGATTTCGGCACGCAATATACTCGTCTCACCCAGGGTGATGATGATCTGCCACCATTAAAAGATGAATTGCCGAAAGAGCTTGAAGCCCTGGGTGCAGTCTGGCAGCGTATCGACAAGTCTTCACAAGTGATTAATGCCAATAAATCCCGCGTTATTTTCCTGCATGAAGTTGCCAGTACCTTAAGCGCCTCAATTCCCGAGTTACAACAAAAATACGATACCGTGGTTGATATCCTGATTGATGGCCAGAGTTCTGCCCAGCAAGTAGCTGAAGCCCAGCGCCAAACCTGGCGTTCAGAGCGTCTGGCGCGTAACGTCGATAAAATGTTGGCCGGTGGCGAAGCCGCTAACGCTGCTACTGAGCAATTCAATTCCGATGCCAGGGATTTCGGTGAAAAACTGAATGGTATGCTCGAAGGTAATGCAGAGCTTGGCTTGCGCCGTGTGGATGATCCCAAGGCCAACCAGTCACTGTCTGAAATTGCCGCCCTCTTTGAATTTATCAACCAGTCGGTTGATGATATTTCCCAGGCTTCACCGGATTTGAAAAAGGTGCGTGAGTCTGCCGACAAGATTATTGATGACTCGCCAATCCTGATGGAAGGTATGGGTAAGTTGTCTGAAGAAATTAACAAGCTCGAAGGAGAGCGTACCCTCAATAGTAGCACGGCTATTTTACTGGCTGCCGTGATGGTGGTATTCGGTGCTTTCATTGCCTTCCAGATTTACCTGAATACCAAAACCGGTCTGGCAGAAACCAAAGCCACTAACGACAGGAATCAGCAGGCGATCATGCGTTTGCTCGATGAGCTGGCTGACCTCGCTGACGGTGACTTGACTGCCACAGCAACGGTATCGGAAGACTTCACGGGTGCGATTGCCGACTCTATCAACTTTACTATCGACCAGCTGCGTATCCTTGTATCGCAAATCAACGATACCGCATTAAGGGTATCGCGCGCTGCCGAAGAAACGCAAAGCACAGCACTCCATCTTGCTGAAGCTTCCGAGCATCAAGCACAGGAGATCGCCGGTGCATCAGCGGCCGTTAACGAAATGGCCGTAACGATTGACCAGGTATCTGCCAACGCTGCTGAATCAGCAACGGTTGCCGAGCGGTCGGTAAAAATTGCAAACCGCGGCGCTGAAGTGGTACAAAATACCATCAACGGCATGGACACGATTCGTGAACAGATCCAGGATACTGCGAAACGTATCAAGCGACTCGGTGAATCGTCACAAGAGATCGGGGATATCGTATCGCTGATCAACGACATCGCCGACCAGACTAACATCCTTGCCCTTAACGCTGCGATACAGGCCTCGATGGCAGGTGACGCAGGCCGCGGCTTCGCGGTAGTTGCCGACGAAGTTCAACGTCTTGCTGAACGTTCATCAGCCGCGACGAAACAGATCGAGGCGCTGGTTAAAACCATCCAGTCTGATACTAACGAAGCGGTTATATCGATGGAACAAACAACGGCAGAGGTTGTGCGCGGAGCCCGCCTTGCGCAAGACGCAGGTATGGCCCTTGAAGAAATCGAAAAAGTATCACAGGAATTGGCCGAATTGATCCAGAACATTTCAAACGCTGCACGTCAACAAGCGGCGTCCGCTGGTCATATTTCGAATACGATGAATGTTATCCAGGAAATTACCCAACAAACCAACGCGGGTACAACGGCAACAGCGCGCTCCATCGGGAACCTGGCTGACATGGCTACCGATCTGCGTAACTCAGTTGCAGGTTTCACCTTACCTGAAGAAGTCAGGTCTGATCGCGAAGTGGCATAGTTGGCGGCTGGGGTTGTTACAAGTGCAGGGCGGGTTAACCGTTTATGAGCTGGATATACAGTGCGCCACCTGAACTCTCAGATGAAGAGTTTCAGGAATGGTTACAGTTGTTGGAAGAGCGTACCGGGATATCGTTCGAAAAGCATAAGCAGATATTGCAGACGGGTCTTGTGCAAAGAATGCAGGAAATAGATGTAAAGACGTACCGCGATTATTATCACGTGGTAACGTTCAAGAACGGGTGGGCGCTGGAATGGGCGGCATTGTTGCGCACGTTAACAGTGAAGGAAACACGTTTTTTACGCGACCCTGAAGCCCTTGAGTATTTGAAAAAACATTTATTCAAGTTGCTGACCAACGACAAACATCAGGGATCATTGAATATCTGGAGTGTCGCCTCCTCTACCGGCGAAGAGCCTTACACATTGGCGATGCTGGCGAATGATTGTATAGAAGGTTTGAAAACCGAAAAATATTTTGGAGTCACTGCTACCGATATTTGTTTGTTTTCATTATCGATAGCGCGCAAGGGTGTTTATCCTAATCGCCGTCTGGATTACATGGATAAAAGCTTGCGTGAAAGGTATTTTGAAGATATCGGCCAAAATAAAAGTGCTGTAGTGAAATGGTTAAAAGACAGAGTGTGTTTTGTGCAGGGTAATATCATTGATTTGGGCGATTTGCCGGTAAATAACATGGATATCGTCTACTGCCAGAATGTATTGATTTATTTCAAGAAGTGGCGTCAAAAGGCAGTGCTCGATGAATTGGTTGAGAGATTGAAGCCCGAAGGTCTCCTGGTAGTTGGTATGGGCGAGGCTGTTGGATGGAGTAACCCGAAAGTTACCCGTGTCAAAGATGACAGCGTACAAGCTTATATAAAAGTTGCTTAGAGAAAAGACAAGGCTAAGTTTATATGTCAGATAGACGCAGTTATGTAGCCCTTGATTGGGTAAATGCACAGATAGCAGAGACTCTTGAGCAAGCCAAGGGGGCTTTGGAAGGGTTTATTGCTAATCCTGAAGACATTACTCAATTACGTTTTGGCATGACATATATCCATCAGGTTTCCGGAAGCCTGGTGATGGTGGAATTGCAGGGTGCAGCGTTGCTGTCCAGGGAAATGGAAGGTCTGCTGAATCGTGTTTTGGGAAATGAACGTGAAATCCTCGCACAAACCAATGCTGCAAAACTGGTGATAAAAGCCATTGGCGAACTCTCTGCCTATATCAATAAAGTGGGCAAAACCCACGAAGAAAATCCCCGTGAATTACTGGATATACTGAATCAGATCCGCGATGCCGCCCATCAGGAAAAACTGTCGGTGGCTGATGTATTTGATCCGGATATCGCATCTGCTCTGGTGGTAGAAAAACAAGAGCCGGTTATTGCCATAGAGGAATTCAACGATCTTATCAGGAAATTGCGCCAATCTTTCCAGAAAGGGTTGATAGGCATTGTTCGCGATAAAGATCTGGAAACCAATTATGGCCTTGTTCACAAAGTGTGTGTCTCTTTATTTAAGGCAAGCACCAATACTGCGAGTGAGCCTTTATGGAAAATTGCTTCTGCGATTGCGGAGCAACTTGCCTTTGCTGGTCATCAGGCCAATTTGGAAACCAAGAGAGCACTAAAGCTGTTAGACAGCCAGATCAAGCATCTCGAGGTTGAGGGCAGGAGCGCATTGCTCGAATCCCCGGACGCTACAGTACTAAAAACCTTGTTATATAGTGTAGCTACTGCAGAGGTTCTGACAGAGGCGATTATTGAGTTGAAGGCCATTTATCAACTGGATAAGGCACTGGCGCAGGGAGAAGCATCCGCTTCGCAAGAATCCACTGCTGTTCAAAATTGTGTGCAGGCGATTATAGCCAGTATGCGAGTTGATCTGACAGAAATTGCCGAATTCAATATTGAAAAAATGCACCATGCAGTTTTACGCTTGCAAAATACTTGCCGTATATTTGGTCTGGGTGATGCCCAGGGTAATTTGCAGGAAATCGAGAGCCTCATAAATAGTGTTATAGATGAGGGTGGTGATATTTTGGTACAGACAGAAGCAGTGTCTGCACAGTTACAGTTGATAGAGACATATCTGGCAGCAGTAGAGTCTAAAAGCGGCGGGGTAAGTTTTGAATCCGTGAGTGACAAGTACCAGCAATTTATTGCGGCGCGTCGCAGCGGGCTTGAGTCCATCAAGGAACAGATTGCAGTCTACGTGACAGAAAAATGTGATACAGCATTGATTCAGCCATTACCCGATCTTCTCGATGAGCAAATTGAATTATTGGCAGTATCGCCAATGAAACGCCTGGTTCCCGTGCTTCAGTCTGCGCAGCATTATGTGGAAGAGCATTTGCTGTCCAGTGATAATGCGCCTTCCAAAACGGCATTGGAGGCGTTGGCAGATGCAATCAGTAGCGTTGATTATTATCTTGAGCGTTTGACGTCAGACAGTGCTGAAAATCTTGAATTGATTATCAAGGTTGCAGAAGAAAGTGCTGCGAAACTTTCTCTTGCCTATGATGAATCAGATGCAGTTTCTGTTGATGCGTTAAATGTTAGTCCGCGCGCCAGCAATGAAGATGTTTATGATGACTTTACTGAAATCCCACAAATTACTGTAAGTGAAGATTTTGAGGCTGAGTCCGAAGCAGAAATACCGTTATTGACGATAGATGCTGACAGTAGTGCGCATGAACAAGAGGCGGATACAGAATCTGTAGAAGCCGAAGAATATATTACCTTTGTGCCTGGCGAAGATGCGGATGAAGAAATTCTGGAAATCTTTATTGAAGAAGCCAGGGAAGTGCTCGAACACATCAAAGAATATCTGCCACAACTGGAGTCTGATTATAACAATGTAGATGCCTTGCTGGAAATTCGACGGTCTTTTCATACCCTGAAAGGATCAGGTCGTATGGTGGGTGCTTTGCATGTCGGCGATTTTGCGTGGTCTGTCGAGCGAATGCTGAACAGTGTGCGTGATGGCATCGCCAAAATAACACCTAACTGTATTTCTATATTGCATTTGGCGGTCGATGCTGTGCCGGTTTTAATTGATGGCATGGAATCATTGCAGCCTGTTAGCAAGAATATGATCCAGAATGTGATCAAAAGGGCTGATGCAGAGTGGGAAGGCAAGCCTAAACTCGCCGATGAGGAAGTCGAAGAGGCTTCAGTCGAATCTGAAGCAGAGTTGGAAATTCCACAAGTCGAATATATGGATGAAGACGCAGATGAAGCATTGCCTGTTATGGATGTGGAAGAATTCGTTGAAGAAGAATCCATGGATGAGGCGTTAGAAGAGCCGATTGATGCTGAATTACTGGAAATATTCCTGACAGAAGCGGAATCCCATATTGCAGTATTAACCGACTATCTGGATAGCATAGATCCCGGTTATGAAGAAGTTCATGTTAGTGCAGAGTTGCAGCGTGCCATGCATACACTGAAAGGCAGTTCGCATATGGCACAAGTAAATTGCATAGCCATACTCGCCACGCCGCTGGAAGGATTTGTTAAAGACCTCAATAATTTCCAGACGCCGGTGGATTCAGAAATCCTGTTGATGCTGGTGCGTGCGCGTGAATTGTTACAGGCGCAAATGTCGCGTTTACATCAGGGCGATATGCATTTGATTGAAGGTGCCGAAAGTTTCATCAAGGAACTCAAGACTATCCATTCTTCAAGAATTGAAAAACATGAAACCGAAGCTGTTGCAGAAGAAGGCTTTGCCGATAAATACACAGCATTGTTATCCGAAGCGCTCGATTGCATGGACCATTCCTCTGATCTTATCCAGGCATGGCAAACAGAAGGTATTGAAAGAAGCCAGCAAGAAGATCTGGTGAATTTCTTGTATCGTCTGAGTAATACTGCCGGTGAAGCCAAGTATCGTGAAATTGAAAGTTTATCTGCCGCACTGGGTGATTTTTATAGCAAGGCTATTCAAACGCTGACCCATTTTGATCAGGATTTCTTTATATTGGCTAACAAGGCCCATGATGAGCTAGATGATATGATGAATATCATTGCTGCCCATCAGGTGGTTGAGTCTGCGGTTAGTCTGATTGAGGAATTAAAGCGCGGCATACATGAAGAGGTAGTTGAAAAAGCCGCTGATCTGCCTAAAGCAGTACATAAGGCGCCGGTAGTTGCTTCCGGTGGGTTGCCTATTGAAGAATTGCGTGAACAGGTGCTGGTCGCCGACCCTGATACGCTGGAGATATTTTCAGAAGAAGCCAGTGAGCTGCTCGATGTGCTGGATGCGCTGATGCAAGACTGGTTCGATAATCATAAGGATCGTTCGGGTCTTGGTGAAATCAAGCGCATTATCCATACCTTGAAAGGTGGCGCCCGTTTAACTGAGCTGAAAGTGTTGGGTGATTTATGCCATGCTTATGAAGGCTGTATAGAGACTGCTGAATCCGACGAAAAATTTGATGATGCCTTTTTTGCCAAACTGGAAACATTCCAGAATCAGGTGGCTTACCTGATTGAATATATTATTTCAGGTGCTTATAAGCAGCCAATATCCCGTGGTCTGGAAGAGAGCCTTATTGGTGTAGATATTGCCAGTGACAATGAAGCATTGCCCGTTGCCTCGGCCGAACTTGAAGAAGCGGAAGAAACATTCGTCGAAGAAATAACTAACGAAGTTGTTGAAGAAATCGCTGAAGAATTTGTTGATGTTGGCGTGGAGACATCGTTTTCAAATGTTGATGAATTTGCGATTGTCGAAGAAGAAATTGAATATCCTCCATTGGAAGAAGGCATTGCAATCAGTACCGAATGGGATGCTGAAGAAATTCCAACTGTGAGCATTACGCAAGAGGTTGATGATTTCTCGGATATTCCAGTCGTTGCCTATGAGGTCGATAACAGTGCGTTTAGCGATGAAGATGCTGAAGAAGAAATCGTTGAATTAGCCGCTGCTGAGGTTGACGATTTTTCTGATATTACGCCAGCCATGCTGGAAGAAAACACTGATGAGTTTGAACAGGAATCAGATGATTCTATGGAAGAAACGTTAGAGTCTGAACTGGTAGAAACAGTATCAGCAGCCATTGCTATTACAGGTGCGGAAAACGGTTCTTATGTATTGCTGGCAGAGCAATACAGCAAGGCGGATCAGGATACCCTGGAAATCTTCCTGGAAGAAGCGCTGGAGCTGGATGCTGAAATAGATGAGATAGTTAATGCCTGGATCAATGCGCATGATGAAGTGAAACATGCAGACGGTATAAAACGTATTTTACACACGCTGAAAGGTGGGGCTCGCCTCGCTGAATTATCCGTACTGGGTGACTTGACCCATCATTACGAAAGTATGATTGAAACCGCAGAAGCCAGAAAAGCCTTTGATGCCGGGTTCTTTGCGCATATGCAGTCATACCAGGATCAATTGCACCTAATGATCGAGTTCATCGCTAACGGAGCAAAACTTGATCAAATTCCGGCCTCTGCTGCCATGGCTGTTGTTGAAACAGCATTTGCGCCTGAATCTCCCGCACCTGAATTTGTAGCAACATCCATTGAGGTCGCGGATGAATTTATCGCGGAAGAACCTTCGCTGGATGAGATGGCGATAGCGCCTGCTGCATCAGTAAAAGTAGCTGCAAAAGCAACTACGTTAGATCCGGTATTTGTCGCCTTGGCCGAGCAGTATCGCAAGGCCGACCAGGATACGCTGGAAATTTTCCTGGAAGAAGCGCTGGAGCTCGATGCCGAACTCGATGAGCCGGTGAGCAGGTGGTTATCGGCGCATGAAGAAATACATCATGCCGATGCCATGAAACGCATAATGCATACATTAAAAGGTGGCGCAAGATTGGCAGAGCTTTCAGCGCTGGGGGATTTAACCCATAACTTTGAAAGTATGATCGAATCGGCAGAAGCGAAAAAAGCCTTTAATGAAGAGTTTTTCAATAATATCCAGTCTTATCAGGATCAGTTGCATCGCATGATCGATTTTATTGCCAATGGTGCAAAAATCGAGGCTATTGCCAGTATTCCTGCAACAGAAGACATTATGGCGAGTGCGCCAGTTGAAATGATGGCACAAGCGCCTGTACAGGCTGCCATGGAAGACGAAGTTGATGAATCGACAGGCGTGGAAGAAATTGATGCGGAGTTGCTGGCGTTATTCGTTGAAGAAGCGAAAGAACAAAATGAAGGCATCGAAGAATGCATTGCCAATTTCCTGAAGGATCCAGCAGATGCGGCGCCGTTAGAAGAATTAAAGCGCCTGTTGCATACCTTGAAGGGCGGCGCACGCATTACCGGAATTCGCGCTATCGGTGATCTCAGTCATGACTTTGAAACCTTTATTATCAATAGCGAGCGTGATAATACCGTCAATGCGGGTGCGTTTGTTGATGAGATGCAGTCCTATCACGATAAAATCACCAAACAGATTGAAGGTATCCATATTGCTGCAGGCCCGGCAGTGGCCGAGCCGAAAAAACCGGAAGCCAAGGGTGAAAGCAATGTTGTGCCGATTCGTCCTGAAGTGTCAGCGGCCGCAAATGCCAATGCCTTGCTGGTTTCTCAGGCATCGATTGATGCCACACGCGCATTTATAGAAAACTTTAACAAGGATCAACAGCGCACCAATCGTGAGCCGGTTAAAATCACGCCTGACCTGTTAGAAGACCTGATCAACCTTGCCGGTGAAGGCAGTATCGGTCGCTCGCGTATTGAAGAACAAATGAATGAAATCATCATCTCGCAAGTGGAGATGGATACAACCGTAGATCGTTTGCATGGACAGTTGCGCCGACTTGAAATTGAAACGGAAGCGCAAATTGTTTTCCGTCAGGAGCAGGTTGTCAGTGAGGGTCAGGAAAACTTCGATCCGCTGGAAATGGACCGTTATACCCATATGCAACAATTGTCGAAATCCTTAATCGAATCGGCTTCCGACCTTGATGATATCAGTGTCACATTCACCAATAAAATGCGTGATATGGAAACCTTGTTGTTGCAGCAGGCGCGTATCAATACCGAATTGCAAGAAGGCTTGATGCGTTGCCAGATGGTACCCTTCTCGCGCATGGTGCCAAGATTACGTCGTATTGTCAGGCAGGTGGCGCAGGAGCTGGGTAAAAAAGTTGAATTTGATGTAGAGAATGCCGAGGGCGAACTGGACAGGACTATTCTGGAAAGAATGGTGGCGCCGCTTGAGCATATGTTACGTAATGCCGTTGACCATGGTATTGAAATGCCGGATGTGCGCCAGGCGAAAGGCAAACCACAACAAGGTACCATCATTCTGGCCTTGAGTCGTGAAGGTGGCGAAATCGTCCTTAAGCTGCGCGATGACGGTGCTGGTGTAAATATTGAAGCGGTGCGCAATAAAGCGATAGAGCGCGGCTTGATGACGCCTGATGCTAATCTCTCTGATCATGAGTTATCACAATTTATCCTGCATGCAGGTTTTTCTACTGCGCAAAAAGTTACCCAGATTTCAGGTCGTGGTGTGGGTATGGATGTGGTGCATAGTGAAATCAAGCAGATGGGTGGTTCGCTTGAAATTGCCTCGCAACAAAACCAGGGTTCGGTATTTACTATCCGCTTGCCATTTACAGTATCCGTGAACCGCGCATTGATGGTGGTCATGGGTACAGATACCTATGCGATTCCATTGAATACCATTGAAGGCATTGTGCGTGTTAGCCCTTACGAGCTTGAGGCCTATTACCAGCCTGATGCCCCGATGTTCGAATATGCCGGCCAGTCATACAATTTGCGTTATCTCGGCGGTTTGTTGCATAACGGCCATCGTGCCAAACTCGAAGGCTTGACTACGCCCTTGCCGGTGGTATTGATTCGCAGTAGTGATTACACCGTAGCTGTACAAGTTGACAAGTTGCTCGGAAGCCGCGAGGTTGTGGTTAAATCGTTAGGTCCGCAATTTGGTATGGTGGGTGGATTAAGCGGTGCAACCGTACTCGGTAACGGTAATGTGGTAATTATCCTCGATATGCTGTCATTGATCCGTACTGATTTTGCCTTGGGCTTAAGCCAGGCTGCCGCAGGTCGCATCGATGAATATGTGCCTGAAGTGATACGTAAAACAACCACGGTAATGGTGGTCGACGACTCAGTAACAGTAAGAAAAGTAACATCACGCCTGCTTGAACGTTCCGGCATGAAGGTGATACTGGCGAAAGACGGCCTCGATGCACTGACACAGTTGCAGGAAATGGACGAGTTGCCCGATGTCATGTTGCTGGATATAGAAATGCCACGTATGGACGGTTTTGAAGTGGTTAGCCGCGTGCGCCACGATACACGCTTACAGCATATTCCTATCACCATGATCACTTCCCGTACCGGTGATAAACATCGCGAACGTGCTATTGCGTTAGGCGCCAACCGCTATTTGGGCAAGCCATTCCAGGAACGCGAGCTTCTTCAAACGATAAGTGAGCTGACCGGTGCGGAAATCCAGCAAGCCTAAGTACTGCGCGTTTATCAACAGGGTGCCCGGGTCATGAGTTCCACTATCGGCATGGTTACGGATTCGCCTTCGGCAATGATGCAAATCAGGGCACTAATGGAAGAAATGGGTCAGCCGGTTGCTTATGCACTGACTTCTGCCCAGATAGTGAATTCAACGCCGCTGCATCCTTCTGTATGGCTTGTTATCAGTGAAGATGCGGCCGATATTTTTGATATTCTCAGTGAATGGTCTGATGCCCCGATATTTTTGGCGGATCAAATGCCGCCGCAGGATGACCCTGTTTATTACCAGCAATGGAAAACCAGCTTGTGCGACAAGTTAAGTAAGATTCTGGAATTAGCCGAGATGAGGGGGCTTTCTTCAGGTTTTGACGGTGTGCCGGTAAAAGAACCGGTAACCTATGAGGCAGTCTGGGTTCTGGCAGCATCGTTAGGCGGGCCTGAATCCATGAAGATTTTTTTGTCGCATATCAATCCGGAAATACCTGTGGCCTTTGTTTATGCACAGCATATAGAGCAGGATTTTGATAAGGTATTACCTAAAGTGTTAGGCAAGGCCAGTCATCTGAAACTGACCTATTGTACAACGGGCGATAAATTGCATCGTGGAGAGGTGATGGTGATGCCTTCACACAATTTTACGACGGTGGATAAAAGAGGAAAATTCCAGGTGAAGGATGGCCAGGAATGGGATAAACCTTTTACGCCCAATATTGATCAAGTAATCAATAATGTGGCACAGGTTTATCGTAACAAAATGGGTGTGATTATTTTTAGTGGCACTTGCGATGACGGTGCAGCTGCATCGATAAAGTTTAAAAAAGCTGGTGTAACCATTTGGGCGCAAGAGCCTGCAGAATGTATTTGCGCAGCGATGCCTGAGTCGGTCATTAATGCCGGTGTTGTGGATTTTGTCGGTACGGCTGAAGCGTTAGCCATTCATCTCAATGAACAATATATCAGTAACTAGGGGCTAGTATATGTCTGAACAGGCGGCACCAACTTCAATAAACGCATTACTTTCATTTATAGAAGGCGGCAGGATGATTATTCCGGATGCCCTTATTGCGGAAATCGTCGATTTCCAGCCAACCCATGCAGAAAGTGATGATGTACCAACCTGGTATCTGGGAAAGTTGCCATGGCGCGGTATATATATTCCGTTGATCTCGGTAGAAGCACTCAACAATGATTCATTTTTTCGGCAAAGCCGGTTACTAAAAATTATCGTAATTCATGGGGTTTTTAACCGTGAAACGATGCCTTATTGGGCTTTTGTAGCTTTGGAAACGCCGAAAATGCAACGCATACAAAAAGATGCGCTGGTGCAGGATGAAGAAGCACAAACAGGCGTTGTGGAGATAATGAAGGCACAATTGGGTGATGAATCCATCATAGTGCCCGATATTGAAAAAATTGAAAAAGAAATTGTGGCGATGTTAGGCTGATCAGGATCTCAGCTCAGTAAATCACCCCATTGCGCCTGCGCTATAGCCAATGCGGCAATCGGTGCGGTTTCTGCTCGTAGCACCCGCGGGCCCAGCTTTACAATATGGCAACCAGATTGTTGGGCTAAAGCAATTTCGTTCACTGAAAATCCTCCTTCTGATCCAAATGCCATGGCTATGTTGTTAGTGATATTCATTGCGGAAAAATGGATGTTGCCTTCAGGATGAAATAAACAGTGTTGAATATGACGAGTATTTTCCAGCCATTGTGCAAAGGTTTGTACCGCATGTATCGTGGGTATATCATTCCGCGCAGATTGTTCACAGGCGCTGATGGCTATTTCCTGCCAGCGCTCCACTTTTTTCTGCCAGCGTTCTTCATTCATCTTCACATCACTGCGTTCAGTAATGATAGGATAAATAGCAGTAACACCAAGTTCTGTACATTTCTGTACAATCAAATCCACTTTTTCACCTTTCGATACACCTACGGCAATATGGGTATCCAGGGGTGATTGCGCATTATCCGGTAGATGCTCGCCAAGATGTATCGTGACTGTTTTTTTTGAGATGCTGCTGATTTTTGCTGAATACTCTCCGCCCATGCCGTTAAACAGACTGATGCTGTCGCCCACCTGAAAACGCAAGGCGCGTGACAGATGAGCACTGGCTTGTTCTTCCAGTGCAATGCTCAATCCTGTGCCTAATGTTTGCGGGGTATAGATGCGGGGAATGCGCATTTATTTCACGGTAATGGTGATCACTTCAGACTGTAAAGGTTTGGCGTGGGGAATATGCATGCCGTTACCTAACAGTAACTGTAAAGTGTGTTTTCCTGGCGTCAAAGTCAATTCTGTTTCGGTTTGGCCGCCGCCGAAATGCATATGGTTGGCATCTTTGGCAATCGGTTGTGTTAAATCCGGTAAAGGAGCATCGATCAGTAAGTGGTGATGTCCGGTATTTTCCTGTTCAACACCGGCAGGCGCCACGCCAAAATTCTTCAGGCCAAATTTAACCGTAACCGGGCTGCTAACAGTGGCACCATTAGCGGGCTCTATAATATACACAGAAGGTTCACCGCCATGGGCGAAAGGTAAGGCAGCAAAAGCCAATGCAACGAATATAAGCGATTTTTTCATGATGATAGCCTCGTTAAGGTTGTTGTTATTTTTATCGGTTTAAACCCGACCTGCAAAATACTGCTTTCCCGTAGGTCAGGCTTTATCCTGATATCACAAGCCTAGATTATAGCCTTATAAATCGAGTGTACAGGTTCCAGTTGGTTCATCGTATAAAAATGAATACCGGGAGCTCCACCGGCCAACAACTTTTCAGACAAACGAATAATCACTTCCTTGCCATATTCAGTAATGGCTTCCTGGTCAGTACCCAGGCTTTCGATTTTACGTTTTAACCATTGCGGAATTTCCGCGCCGCAATTAGCAGAAAAGCGTACCAGATTGGTGAAATTGGTAATGGGCATAACGCCCGGATAAATTGGTTGGGTGATACCGGCTTTCTGGCATTCCTCTGCAAAGTAAAAATAAGCATCAGCGTTAAAGAAATATTGGGTGATAGCTGAATTTGCTCCTGCATCAAACTTTTGTTTCAGGAATTGGATATCCGTCGCATAGCTGGTCGATTCCGGATGAATCTCAGGATACGCCGCTACTTCCAGGTGAAACTGCTGGCCGAAATGCTGGCGAATAAATGCCACCAGTTCATTGGCATAAACAATGCGCACCGCACCCATGCCGGAAGGAATGTCACCGCGCAAGGCGACGATACGATCAATGCCCAGTGCCTTGTAGTTGTTCAGCAATTCCAGCATGGCTGCTTCGCTGTCACCACCAAAGGAAAGGTGTGGTGCCACTGACAGGCCTTGTTGTTTCATTGCCTTGACGATATTAAAGGTATTGTCACGCGTAGAACCGCCGGCGCCATAGGTCACCGAAAAAAAGGCCGGGTTCAGGGTGTTAAGGTCTTTCCAGAGTTGTTCGAGCTTGTCGCGCCCGATATCGGTCTTGGGCGGGAAAAATTCGAAGCTGAAACGTTTTTGTTGTGTTGTGTTAGTCATTTAATAGTCTGTATCAATAATTGTCATATGTTGGGGCACGGCATGCCGTGCCCGTACAGGTAATCAGTACTTATAGCTATCAGGCTTGTAAGGGCCATCTACCGGTACTTTGATATAGTCAGCCTGTGATGGCGTGAGGCGCGTTAACACACCACCAAAACCTTCCACCATATCTTTGGCGACTTCTTCATCCAGTTTGCGTGGCAACACTTTCACGTACACATTGCCCAGCTTCTCGCCGATTGGCAGATCGGCAAACTTGCCTTCCCACAAATACATCTGCGCCAGAACCTGGTTGGCAAACGAGCCATCCATGATGCGGCTTGGGTGGCCAGTGGCGTTGCCAAGGTTCACCAGACGGCCTTCAGACAGCACAATCAGGTGATCGTTAGTGGCTTTGTTGCGGATCACTTTATGTACTTGTGGCTTGATCTCATCCCATTCCCAGTTGTCACGCATGAACGCAATATCAATCTCGGTATCAAAGTGGCCGATGTTACAAACAACCGCGCCATTTTTCAGGGCTTGCAGCATGTTCTTGTCACACACTTTGTTGTTGCCGGTAGTGGTCACGATCAGGTCAGTAGTGCCTAGCAATGCCTTGTTGATGCCGTTCATGTCGCCGGTGTTAACGCCGTTGATGTAGGGAGAAACCACTTCGTAGCCATCCATGCACGCCTGCATGGCGCAGATCGGGTCAATCTCAGAAATACGCACGATCATGCCTTCCTGGCGCAGTGATTGCGCAGAACCCTTGCCCACGTCGCCATAACCCACTACCAAAGCTTTTTTACCGGCTAACAAATGGTCAGTACCGCGCTTGATGGCATCGTTCAATGAATGACGGCAGCCGTACTTGTTATCATTTTTCGATTTGGTGATGGCATCATTCACGTTGATAGCCGGCACTTTCAAGGAACCGTCGGCCATCATTTCCAGCAGGCGATGAACACCCGTGGTAGTTTCTTCAGAAATACCGTGGATGGTTTCAAGCATCTGTGGGTACTTGTCGTGTACCAGTACCGTCAGGTCGCCGCCATCATCGAGGATCATGTTGGCATTCCATGCTTTATCACTGCCTTTATGTGCCAATACGGTTTGTTCGATACACCACCAAAACTCTTCCTCGGTTTCGCCTTTCCAGGCGAACACGGGAATGCCGGCAGCAGCAATCGCCGCCGCTGCGTGATCTTGTGTAGAGAAAATGTTGCACGAAGACCAGCGTACTTCCGCGCCCAGTTCCACTAACGTTTCAATCAAAACGGCAGTCTGGATGGTCATGTGTATGCAGCCCATGATGCGGGCGTTAGCCAAAGGCTGGGTGGCCTTGTACTTACGGCGCAGTGCCATCAGTGCCGGCATTTCGCCTTCTGCGATTTCAATCTCTTTACGGCCCCATGCCGCTAAAGACATATCCGCTACTTTATAATCATCAAATTGTGCTTTTGCTTGCGTTGCAGTTGTCATAATAATATCTCGTTTCAGTTATCAGTTATTTATGGGCAGCAGCTTTAAGGGCTTCGGCCTTGTCGGTTTTTTCCCAGGTGAAGGCGGTAAAGGTGCTGGATTTCAACACAGTGTTACCGTTTTCGCGCTCGGTGTAGTTATAAGTATGTTCAAACGGAGTACGGCCAAAGTGACCATAAGCAGCGGTCAATTGGTACATCGGGTGCAACAGGTTCAGTTGTTTGGTAATCGCATAAGGACGCATATCAAACACTTCACGGATAGCCGCAATCAGTTTTTCGTCGCTGACTTTACCAGTGCCAAAAGTATTGACGGAGATAGAGGTCGGTTGCGCTACACCAATCGCATAAGACACCTGGATTTCCACGCGATCAGCCAAACCTGCAGCAACCACGTTCTTCGCAACATAACGGCCCATATAAGCGGCTGAACGATCTACTTTTGATGGATCTTTACCGGAGAAAGCACCGCCGCCATGACGTGCCATGCCGCCGTAACTGTCGACGATGATTTTACGGCCAGTTAAACCGCAATCACCTACCGGGCCACCGATCACAAAGTTGCCGGTCGGGTTGATATGGTATTGGGTGCCATCATGCAGCCACTCTTTAGGCAATACTGGTTTGATGATTTTTTCCAGAACCTGAACGCGCAAATCAGCCAGGCTGATATCCGGGTCATGTTGTGTCGATAATACTACCGCTTCAACAGCGACAGGCTTGCCGTTTTCATAACGCAGGGTGACCTGTGATTTGGCATCCGGGCGCAACCACTTCAATTCGCCCGATTTACGCAATTGTGCCTGGCGTTCAACGAGACGATGAGAATAGTGAATGGCAGCAGGCATCAAACTTTCGGTTTCGTTAGTGGCATAACCGAACATCAAGCCCTGGTCACCAGCACCCTGGTCTTCCGGCTTGGCACGGTCAACCCCTTGGGCGATATCCGGTGATTGTTTGCCGATACCGTTTAATACGGCACAGGAAGCGCCATCAAAACCGACAACAGAGCTGGTATAACCAATGTCGCAAATCACTTTACGCACGATTTCTTCCAGGTCAACGTAACACGTGGTAGTGACTTCACCGGCGATAATCGCCATACCGGTTTTCACTAACGTCTCTACGGCAACGCGGGCATAGGGGTCGCGGACAATAATCGCATCAAGCACCGCGTCAGAAATCTGGTCGGCAACTTTATCGGGATGGCCTTCTGAAACGGATTCAGAAGTAAATACTGAATATTCACTCATGTTGTGGTTCCTTGGTTTTTTAGTAAGACAGGTTTATAAAAATGTTGGATCTGGATGCGAAAGCCGTTTCGCTGGGCCAGATAGGTAGATTGCCCGTGCAGCAAACCCGCCTTGTTAGCCCATTGTGTTAAATCATCAGGGTCGAAACCCATCCATACATCACCACAGGCGGTTTTGGCCCAATCCTGGTCGTGGTGGCATAAGTCGGTAACAATCAATGCGCCGCCGGGTTTCAGGCAGGCACTGATATCATTCAATACGTCGGCCGGGCTGGCCACGTGGTGCAATACCATGTTGATCACCACGCAATCTGCAGGATTTGCAGAGGCCGCAGCCTTGCGGGTATCACCCAGCACTAAACTGACATTGGCGAGTGAGGATTTCATCACCCATTGTTTCGCCTGCGTCAGCATCGCACTGGAAGTATCAAAGGCTGAAACGTGTTTGAACTGTCGTGCCAGTGCATTTAAAAACAACCCTTCTCCCGGCCCAATTTCAATAGCATGGTCTTTATCCGGCAGGGCAATGGTGGTTAACAAGGCTTCCACGCTGTCAGCATAGTGATCAAAACTGGCAATCAGATCCTGCTGTTCACGAAACTTCGCAGCGTTTTCGATAAAAAAGGCACGGGAAGATTCCGTGCGGCTTTCTTCAATATCCTGCAGGCGCTGGGCAATCGCCGGTTCCAGTGCGCAGGCATCAATGCTGTTAAACAGCGCAGTTTGCAAGCTGGCCAAGGGTAAATCGTGCGCCAACACATAACGGCGGTAAAAAATGGTATTGCCTTCGCGCCGTGTAGTCACCCATTGCGCTGCCGCCAATACCTTCAAATGATGACTGAGTGCCGACTGTTTCAGGTCAACGATATGGCACAACTCCTGTACGCTGTAAGAATCATTACGCAGTACGCGCAGGATATTCAGGCGCAATTCATCGGCACTGGCCTTGCAAAACAGCGCCAGCTGCTCGCAATCAAGGGCAGGTAAGGGCGTGGGCAATAAAGTTGAAGTATTTAACATGGCAGGCAGTGTAGCAGCAGGTTTCAACTATATCAAAATATTTTGATATAGATTATGCGAGATTCCCGGTGCACAGGATTTCAGTCCGGGTCAAAAATACCCGATCTTTAGAGTTAATCGATTGCCATGATGATTCCGGGCGGGTTATTTTGGGAAAAGGGGAGTGAGTGTCCCTGTGATACTGTTATTAAGGCACAAAAGCGCGTCACAATAAAAAACAAGGGATGCACCACCAACAATGAATTACAGCCACGCAAAAAACTGGGGAGTGACTGTCCTATCGAGTGCTCATAGTCAATCAATTAAGCTTTTGACGGCCAATGGCGTCGAATTAAAATTTGCTAAAAAATATGAATTTACCCCTGGGCTAACAACTTTTACTTATAAATATGAGTCTATAACTCAAGCTGCAAATATCTCTTGGTCTATGTTATTTTTATTTACAGGTATATTACCTGGCGCCGCTGTTTATGGTATTACCTATGCTATAACTGATTCAAAAAATCCCATTCATACTGTTACTGCCAATCTCGAAGCAAACAAATTCTACAATTTTGATTTTTACTCACCAAATTTTGATAAAAATAATGTGACAGCTAAAATTATTGAAGTTGATGCAAAAGGTAACTTGATTAAAATTGAACCAATTATTGAAGCTGGAAATGATGGTCAAGATACAATTAATCTTAACGTTACTGAAAGTAATTTAAGTAATTCTACTGAATAAAAATATGGCTTTCTAATAAAATAATTAGGGTCACTTTGCGTGGGTATTTGTTCAGGCGGGTTTGGAACCCGCCCCTACGATTGAGCAAACATAGGACAGTCACTCCCTATTGACACTCAAAACCAACTACTATAAAT
>CAZTZY010000031.1:0-28024 GCA_964617765.1 uncultured Spongiibacteraceae bacterium | reverse complement strand
GCACATTAGGGAAAAGGGTAAAAGTTGGCTAGAGTGTGGTTGGTTCTGCGCTTACCTATGTTAGATGTAGCATAAGCATTTAGGCGACAACTACCTTGAAAACTATCGATATCAATAGATTAAATTTATATTTCTTGCATCAAATTTTTATGATTTTTCTTCCCGATAAAATGGATCGGGCGTCCTCACTTTCAATTAAGTCCGCAACAGCAATCAAATTATCTGCATGGTAAACAAGGGGGATTTGTTCTCGCATCCATGGCGGTATCTCCATTTCTTGTAATAACGTTTTAAGCTTGCGTGTATGTTCAGACCCTGCCGGCTTTATCGTCTCTCCCCCTTTTCGTTGCTTCACAATGAAATCAATATCTAAAGGAATAGATAAAGACAGTGTGCCATAACCCTCAACAAAACAATGAGATAACCCATTCCAGTGAATATCTGAAAACTTCTCAGGCAATGCCTGCGTAATGAATAATCGTTGCCGATATCGCCTTAAGTAAAAATCCCCAATAATCAACAATGGATTGGCGTCTACCCTTGCAAAAATAACAGCATCCAATAATTCATCAGTCTGTTCGGTCGACAATATGATGAGATGAGTGGAAAGCCAATAACGCAAAATATTTTTTTGACGATGACGAGTATAAAGGGAGAGCTTCTCTAAATCTAACGATGGCTGAAAGCCGCCCTGAATATCGAAATCTGATAAATCAGCAAGCGCAATTTCATCGAGTAAATCACCAGTTTCTTGCAAATGTTCAATAGTGCGCTGGATGATATCCTTAAATGCCGGCCATCTGTTCTTAATAAGCGGGAAAAGTTGATGGCGGATAAAATTCCTATCGTATTTTATATCATTATTACTTGGGTCATTCACATATTGCAATTGATGTGTTGATGCATAATTTTCAAGAAAAGCACGTTCAAACTGTAAAAAAGGCCTGACCAGCTTTCCTCGCCCTAATTTGCGTTCATCGGGTATTGATTGAAGACCTTTAACGCCTGTACCTCTAAACAAGCGATAAAAGAATGTTTCGATTTGGTCTTGCTGGTGATGGGCAAAAAAAATACAGTCGTCTTCTTGTAATAATTCAGTAAAAAATTGATAACGCGCTTTTCTAGCCTGCTCTTCAATACTGGAATCCTTATCCAGATTAACTCTGGATGATAAATATTCAATATTTAAAAGTGTAGCTTGTTGTCGACAATGTAATTCCCAATCATTAGCAGCTGACTGTATTTGATGATTGATATGCACTGCAATCAGCGGAGGAAAATGCGGATACAGTTTAACTAAAGTTGCAAGTGCGTGAAGCAGAACGTGCGAGTCAAGCCCGCCGCTATAGGCAATATACCAACAGCGAGCTTTCAGATAAGGTGAGACTTGCTTTTTAAGTCTCTCTAACATAAAAACTATGAATTTCCATAAGACATTAAGCGAGTATAACGATTTTCGATTAAATCATCAGGCTTAAGGGCTTCTAACGTATCTAGTTGTTTAATGAGGTGTAGTCTTATGGCATCAGCCATTTTTACCACATCTCTATGAGCGCCGCCTAAAGGTTCTGGAATGGTTGCATCAACAATACCTAAACTTTGAAGTTTAGATGATGTAACACCCATAGCTTCTGCAGCATCAGGTGCCTTGGCAGAAGTTTTCCAGATAATATTTGCACAACCTTCAGGTGAAATAACAAAGTAGGTTGAGTATTGAAGCATGGCAATATGATCACCCACACCAATCCCCAATGCCCCTCCGGAACTACCCTCACCTATTACGACACAAATAATTGGCGTTTTTAAACGCGACATGACTGCAAGGTTTTGTGCAATAGCTTCAGAGATACCACGCTCTTCAGAATCTATCCCTGGATACGCACCAGGAGTATCTATAAGAGTAATAATAGGCAATTTGAAGCGCTCTGCCATTTGCATCAATCGTAATGCTTTGCGATAACCTTCAGGCTTGGGCATACCAAAATTGCGCATCACTTTATCTTTTACCGTGCGACCTTTTTCCTGACCAATAACGACAACAGGCTTACCATCTAAACGTGCAATGCCACCAATAATGGATTTATCATCGCCAAAATGACGATCACCATGCAATTCATCAAAATCGCTAAAAATCAGGGGGATATAATCGGTGGTGTATGGCCTTAAGGGATGACGGGCGATTTTTACAATATCCCAGGGAGTCAAATCAGAAAAAATCTTTTCAGTCAGCTTGATGCTTTTATCATTAAGATTTTTAATTTCATCGCCAATATTGATTTCAGCTGAGTTACCGATGGATTGTAACTCTTTGATTTTCATTTCCAAATCAGCAATGGGTTGTTCAAAATCGAGATAATTAGGATTCATGGGTTCTCTTTATAGCTTTATTAATTCTTATATTGGCGTTTATTCTACCCAATATTCCAACATGCAAAAACCTTTAATTTATATCGTTGCTGAAAGGTTTTATTAACATCAATAACTTATAAAAACTGAACGTTTTCTTCACTAAACCAGCTTTTTAACCGTTGTACGGTGTTGTCATCTGGCATTATTCGCCAATTATTCCCCAAATTTATCAAGCACTTAGCGTTTTCTGTTTGATAATGAATAACTAAATGACAGCCTTCATCAGATTGGCAAATAACCGACTTTAGGCGATCCTTGGTAAGCTTGTTCAGTTGATCCTTACGAAAAAACAAACATAAATTATGGCCACCCTGAGAGCGTACTTCTCCCAAATCCATGACAGAATCAGCACGCATTCTTAGACTTGGGCTGCCAGAGTACTCTTCAAGTTCTACAGAACCTCGAATAAACAGCACCTCATCTCTAGTCAGCTTCTCTTCAACTTTAGCCAATAAATCAGAAAAAATTGTCACCTCAATGCGCGCCGTCCTGTCATCAAGAGTGACGATACCCATTTTTCCGCGCTTGGTATTGGCGTAACGCAAATTAACAACAAATCCGGCAATTAATTGTTTGTTTTGTTTATCAGGCACAAGGTTATGAATTCGCTTGCAATGTAGCTGTTTCAATTCATCCTCAAATTCATCAATAGGATGACCTGTTAGATAAATTCCCAATGTTTCTTTTTCTCCAGCCAGACGTTCCCTGATAGTCCATACCGGAATATGTCGAAAGTTTTGGTAAGGGTCTGCATCCACTGCATCATCCACTACGCCAAACAAATCACCCATTCCTGCTTCAGCATTCTGGGACTGTTGTTCTGCTGCCTGAACAGCCTCTGGTAGTGACGACATTAACATGGCTCTCGACTCACCTAATGTGTCAAAAGCCCCAGCCTTGATCAATGCTTCCAAAGCGCGTTTATTAACCTTACGCGGGTCTACACGCTTGCAAAAATCAAATAAATCTGTAAATGGCCCACCTTCTGCTCGAGCGAGGATAATATTTTCGACAGGTTTATCACCTAAACCTTTGATGGCTCCCAAGCCATACACAATCTGGTCATTATCATTCACTGAAAACGGGTATTCCCCGGAGTTAACATCTGGATTGCAAATGGGCAGTTTCATTCTGCGACATTCTTCAATCAGGATAACAATTTTATCAGTATCATCCATTTCAGAAGATAAAACGGCGGCCATAAACGGCGCCGGATAATGCGCTTTCAACCAGGCGGTTTGATAGGAAACCAGCGCATACGCCGCCGAGTGAGATTTATTAAATCCGTAGCCGGCAAATTTTTCAACCAGATCAAATATTTTTGTCGCCAGCTCTGCATTAACACCTTTACTTTCAGCGCCTGCTGCAAAAACTGCGCGTTGCTGTGCCATTTCTTCGGCATCTTTTTTACCCATCGCACGGCGTAAAATATCAGCACTGCCCAGACTATAACCTGCCAACTCCTGGGCAATTTGCATAACCTGTTCTTGATAAACAATAACGCCATAAGTAGGCTCAAGAATAGGTTTTAGACATTCATGCTGATACTTGACATCAGGATAGGCAATTTCTGCTTTTTTATGTTTACGATTAACAAAGTCATCTACCATGCCCGTTTCTAACGGTCCAGGCCTGAACAGTGCTACCAAGGCAATCAAATCTTCAATATTGGTAGGCTTAAGGCGCTTTATCAGCTCTTTCATACCGCGTGATTCCAGTTGGAATACAGCGGTAGTATCACCTTTTTTTAATAAGTCATAGGTTGGCAGATCGTCAAGAGGAATGGCGAGAATATCAATCGGCGGTTCATTTTTAATGGCACGTTTTCGATCAATGATTTTTAACGCCCAATCAATAATGGTTAAAGTTCTCAATCCCAGGAAATCGAATTTTACCAATCCAACAGTTTCAATATCGCTTTTATCAAACTGTGCAACTAATCCCAGTCCATCTTCATTGGTAGCACCCTGAACACTATCATCACCACAGTAAATCGGTGCGAAATCGGTAATTTTTGTTGGAGCAATAACAACGCCACCCGCATGTTTACCAACACCCTTTACAGTACCTTCCAATTGCCGTGCCATATCCCATATTTCCTGGGCATCTGCATCCCTGGATAACATTTCAGCTATAGCGGGCTCTGCAATAAAAGCCTTTTCTAATGTTATACCTGGATCAAATGGAATTAACTTGGAAAGCTTATCGGCCAAACCATACGATTTACCCTGTACACGTGCAACATCACGAATAACCGCCTTGGCAGCCATGGTGCCAAAAGTAATAATTTGAGAAACAGCCATACTGCCATATTTTTTTACGACATAACCGATAACCTTGCCACGTTTTTCCATACAAAAATCAACGTCAAAATCGGGCATTGATATACGCTCAGGATTTAAAAAGCGCTCGAAAAGCAAATCGTATTGCAATGGATCCAGATCGGTAATTTTTAAAGAATAGGCAACCAGTGAACCGGCACCCGATCCACGTCCTGGCCCTACAGGAATACCATGTTCTTTGGCATAACAAATAAAATCACTAACGATAAGAAAGTACCCTGCGAAACCCATTTTGATAATAACATTAAGTTCAAAATCGAGACGTTCACGGTATTTTTTTTCTGTGTTAGAGAATTCAGGTGTTGTAGTATCAAACAGATATTCAAGTCGTTTTGTTAAACCCTGGTGTGCCTCTTCACGAAGATTTTCATCTTCAGTTAATCCTCTGGCTACAGCATCAGGATTTTTTATAGGACCTTTGGGTAAAAAATAGGTACCCATTTGCAGCTGTACATTACAACGCCTGGCAATTTCAAAGGTGTTTTCTATGGCTGATGGAATGTCATAAAAAAGCTCAAGCATTTCTTCAGTGCTTCTTAAATATTGCTGATTGGAATAACGACGAACTCGTTTGGGATCTGCTAATATAGTGCCATCATGTATACAGACGCGCACTTCGTGTGATTCAAATTGCTCAGGCGAAATAAAACAAACATCGTTAGTGGCAACCACTGGACAAGAAAAATTCCCTGCCAGATCAAGAGCCAAATGCAGGTAATGCTCATCATTAGAGCGCCCTGTTCGTTGTAGCTCGATATAAAATCGATCTGGATAAACTCTCATCCATTGTTGTAAAAAATGTTCCGCTTGATCTGAATTGCCATGCAATAATGCTTTACCAATATTGCCAAATTTGGCACCTGATATGGCAATAATGCCTTCATTAAATTGCTCTAGCCATTGCCAATATATTTTGGCAATACCTAATGATTGCCCCTCAATATACGCTAATGAAATAATTTCTGTGATATTACGATAGCCAGCATCATTCATGGCTAACAATGTTATTAAAGATGTTTCGCCATCATCCCCCATTAATAAAAAATCGCTTCCTACAATAGGTTTTATTCCTGAAGCAATAGCCTCCTTGTAGAATTTTACTAAACCATAAAAATTACACTGATCCGTCAATGCAATAGCTGGCATGCCCAGCTTCACGGACTCAGCAAGCAAATCTTTTACAGTAATAACGCTGTCCACTAAAGAAAATTCAGAATGCACTCTTAAATGTACAAAATTGGATTTCATCAAGATAATCCCAATTGACGCATGACATTTTTAACCGGAGCATAACTTTTACGGTGTACTGGAGTAATACCTAAAGTTTGAAGTGCTGCCACATGTAATTTTGTAGGATAACCTTTGTGTTTGGCAAAACCATATCCCGGATAGCTTTGATCCAATGCTATTAATTCACGATCTCTAGTGACTTTTGCAAGAATGGATGCAGCTGCAATGGCTGGTACTTTATCATCACCTTTAATAATAGCCTGAGATGGATAATTCCACTTGGGTAATTTATTGCCATCAACTACAACAAATTCAGGTTGAATAGCGAGACTAACGACTGCCCTATGCATTGCCAATAGCGAAGCCTGTAGAATATTAATGTCGTCGATTTCCTCTACAGAGCAGCGGGAAATAGACCATGCCAATGCTTTTTTTTGTATTTCAATAAATAGTTGTTCGCGTTTTTTTTCTGACAACTTTTTTGAATCTGCCAATCCTTCGACAGGATTCTCAGGATCAAGAATGACTGCAGCAGTAACTACATCCCCTGCTAATGGCCCACGACCTACTTCATCAACACCTGCCAGCAATTTCCCTTTGTAAGACAACTCTATACCATGATAAAAAATCATAACAAAAGCTCCATAATAGCTTTTGCAGCAATTGCACTGGCATCACAACGAATGGTTTCATGTAATGCATAAAAAGCTCTAACCTGTTCATCACAGTAGCTTTTATCGCTCAAGGTTTTAATCATCGCATGACTTAAATTTTCAACAGTAGCTTCATCTTGCAACAACTCAGGCACTAGCAATTTGTCAGCTAATAGATTGGGCAACGAGACATATTTTGATTTTAATAAACGGGAAATAATTGCATAGGAAAAAGGTGCCATTTTATATGCCACTACCATAGGCTTTTTTAATAACATGGCTTCTAAAGCAGTGGTACCAGAAGCCAATAAAACAGCATCTGATGCCAACATAACCCCATGTGATTGCCCATCAAATAATCGAATATGTAAATCCGGGAACCGGGTCATCAGGTTTTGAATTTGCTTTTTTCTTTCCTCATTGGCTGCGGGAATCAAAAATTCAGCCTCACCTAAAGCTTCCTGAATTTTCACAGCAACTTTAAAAAATAAATTTCCTAACAGATCAACTTCACTGCCTCTCGACCCGGGAAGTAGTGCAATGATATATTTATCGGAAGATATGCCCAATATTTTTCTTGCTTCATCGCTATCAGGTTCTAACGCGATTTGATCGGCCAGCGTGTGCCCGACAAATTTTACAGGGACGTTATGATCTTGATAAAATTTTGCCTCAAATGGCAATAACGTAAGCATAAGATCTACTGATTTACGTATTTTTTTTATTCTCCCCTGACGCCATGCCCATACAGATGGTGATACATAATGAACAGTTTTTAAACCGTGCTTTTTTAAAAAATACTCAATCGGCAAATTAAAATCCGGAGAATCAATACCAATAAATAAATCAACTGAATGACGCAGGCAATACTGCTTAATTGTTTTTCGTATATGTAATAATTCAGGAAGTCGCTTTAAGGGTTCAATAATGCCCATAACAGACAGTCTATCCATAGGAAATAAACTTTCAAATCCTAAAGACAACATTTGAGGTCCGCCAATGCCAATAAAGCTTATATCGGGATTTATTTTTTTTAAGGCCTGGATAAGACCTGCGCCAAGGATATCGCCAGATACTTCACCTGCGACAATGACAATCCGCATCTAGCGTACGATGCCTCTTTTAGATTTGGATATGGAATCAATTAACAATTGTATTTCCGGACATTTTTCTAACATATCCGTCAATTGTTTAATCGCCTCCTCAACAGTATTCCCTTGTCGATATATAATTTTATAGGCTTTTTTAATATCCGATATTGTATCAGCAGAAAATCCCCTTCTCTTTAAACCTTCAGAATTAATACCATGGGTTTCAGCAGGACTACCGTTCACTAATAGATATGCCGGGATATCTTTACCAACGGCAGTACCCATTCCGGTAAATGCATGGGCACCAATTGAACAAAATTGATGAACCAGTGTATAACCGCTCAGAATGGCCCAGTCACCGATTTCAACATGACCTGCCAATGCAGCATTATTTACCAGAATTGTATTGTTATGAATGGTGCTATCATGGCCTATATGCACATACGCCATAATTAAGTTGTTATTACCGATGCGAGTAATGCCTTTATCCTGTATCGTCCCGCGATGAATTGTGACGCCCTCACGAATAACATTATTATCACCAATCTCGAGACGCGTTGGCTCACCCTTATATTTTAAATCAGGGGTATCCTCACCCACCGATGAAAACTGATAAATCGTATTATTTTTTCCGATGATGGTTGGCCCTTTTATCACTACATGGGAATGAATAATAGTGCCTTCTCCAATCTCGACATCTGGCCCGATAATTGTCCATGGTCCCACTTTAACGTTATCCGCTAATTTGGCATCTGGATCAATGATTGAACTAGGGTGTATCACTCAGGGCGCTTCCTGTCAGCACATAAAACGGTTCCGGATGCTGCTAATTGACCATCAACAGTGGCTTTGCAATCAAATTTCCAGATACCACGCTTTTCAGAACGAATAGATGCCTCCAGCTTTAACTGATCACCTGGAACCACTTGACGCTTGAATCGAACATCATCACATCCTACAAAAAGATACATGGAACCTTCAGCGGGTTTTTTTCCCATCGTTTTGAAACCAAGGATTCCCGCAGCTTGCGCCATGGCTTCAATAATCAAAACCCCCGGCATTACTGGATAAGTAGGAAAATGACCATTAAAAAAAGGCTCGTTGATAGAGATATTTTTATAGGCAACAATGTTTTCACCCAGATTAATTAATTCCACCCTGTCCACCAATAAAAAGGGGTAACGATGAGGGAGATATTCTCGAATTTCTTCTATATACATCATGAATGTGGAATCCTGGTGAAATGATTTCAAAGAAATCGTGAACAAACAGATTGGTCATTCTACTAAATTAGTCATCAATAAATGAACTTACTCAGCATTTTTTTCTATTTTTTTTATTCGTTCCTGCATTTTTTCCAGCTGTGCGAATCTTACGGCACTTTTACGCCAGGCTTTAGTATCCATCATTGCCGTACCTGATGAATAAGAGCCACTTTTCAATAGAGACCCTGTCACTAGCGACATGCTGGTGACATGAACATTATCTGTAATTTCCAAATGGCCGGCTACACCAACCCCGCCCGCCAATGTACAGTTTTTTCCTATCAGCGTACTTCCTGCTATACCTACACAACCTGCAATGGCTGTATTTTCACCAATAATACAGTTATGGGCGATTTGCACCTGATTATCGATGATTACGCCATTTTCAATAACTGTATCTTCCAAAGCTCCTCTATCTATACAGGAATTAGCGCCAATATCGACATAACTCCCGATTTTGACGCCGCCAAGTTGATATATTTTTTGCCAACCTTTCTTATCTTCAGTAATAGATGGAGCAAAACCGAAGCCATCCGCACCAATGACAGATCCACTATGTATATTGACAAAATCACCCATTCGAACGCAGTGATATAAAGTTACATTGGCATGTAAGTGACAATTTGCGCCAATAATACAGTTTTCAGCGATGACACAATTAGGTTCAATAATAGTATTTGCACCTACAATGGTTTTAGCCGAAATAACAACATTGGCGCCAATAGAGGCCGATTTGTGAATTTCAGCGTCAGCATGAATAATGGCTCGCGGATGAACACCTTGAAAAGGCTCTGGGGCATCGTTAAAAAATGCAGTTAGTTTTGCAAATGAAAGATAGGGGTTGTCGCTTAATAACAAAGCCGAGTGACATTTTTGTTGGAAGCTGGGTTGGATAATAACTGCAGCTGCTTTTGTTTCATGAAGTGATTTAGCAAATTTCGGATTCGATAAAAATGAAATTTGTTTATTGGTTGCATTAATCAAGGAGGCGATTCCCTCAATTTGCACAGAGGAATCGCCGATTAATTCAAGCCCAAGACGCTGGGCAATGTCACCCAAGCGATAATTCATGATTAAGGCTTTTTACTCAACTTATTGAGTTTGTCTGTTACTTTTGGAGTTATATCAAAACTGGTATCCGCATGAATAACATTTTGAGACTGAGAGGATGCATTCAATAACAATCCAATACCCTCTGTAGCTATTATCTCTTTAGCTACGCTAATGGCCTGAGCTTGCATTTGATACATCGTAGATTGTAAAGCCGCCGCTTCAGCATCTTTCAGCTTGCCTGCAATATGCTCCATATCGGATTGTTTGCTCTTCATATCAGACTCAATTTGCTGTTTTTGAGCTGCACTCATGGTAAGGCTTTCTTTTTTATATTTTTCGACAAGTTTTTTAGCATCGTTCTGAATTGTCTGAATTTCTTGCATATTCTTTTTATAAATTGGGTCTGATTGTAAAGACTGAACTTTTGCCTTTACTGCATCAGTATTAAAAACGGCCAATTCAAAATTGACTACCGCAATTTTGCCATCTGCAAAGGCAGTGGTTGCGCTGGTTAATAATAAAAGACACATAGCTAAATATTTCATGCGAACCTCTAAAAGTTAATTAAATGATCTTTTAAAACCCTGTTCCGATAGAAAACTGGAACAGCTTGGTGTCATCTTCATCTGTGTTATTCAACGGTTTAGCCAAGCTAAAAGTCAAAGGTCCCAAAGCACTAATCCAGGTTAAACCAAAACCATAAGAAGCACGTAATTGTTGTAAATCCAAATTGTAGCAAGACTCCTGACCTGGACCACATTCAGAATCAAAGACATATCCTGAATCTAAAAACAAGACTGTACGTAAAGATCGTCTATCCTCTACGAACCATAAAGGAAAAATAAACTCTGCACCAGATTCTACGAGAATATTACCACCAAATGCACCCGTATTTGTCCGTAATTCCTGAACAATAAATTTCCTGGCTATGCTGTCATAGTAATATACGCCATTTGAGGCAGCATAAACTTGAGCTGGAGTTCCTTTAGGACCCAAACTGGATCTCTCATACCCTCTTACCGAACCAAAACCTCCAGTGAAAAAATGCTCAAAAAATGGCATGCTTTCGGTATCTCCATATCCATCACCATAACCAAGCTGGGAGTGCAACCTGACAGCAACTTCATCAGCTATAGGCACAAAATACTGGCCATCATAATTGATTTTGAAATATTCCAAATCGGTATCGGGTATGCCAACTTCCAGTGAAACTGTTTGTGAATACCCTTTGTCAGGCAATAAACCACGGTTTAACTTGGACTGCTGGAAGCTCGCATTGACTGTGTAATTATCATATTGATTTCCATGTTGATCCACAAAACCCAATGGAGCATCAGTAAAAGGATCTATATTGAGATTGAGCAAATCATCTACCGGACCAATAATTCCGGTATTAATATCTATATAATTTTTATAGGAAGAATTTGTAGGCCCTCCTACAACTTCTTGAGGAGCATATGGCCCTGTTGTTATATCAACATTGGCATATCCAAAACCAAAGCCGATTCTTGATTCTTCACTGATAGGATAGCCATAGGATAAAGTTGCGCCATAACTGTTAGCGCTGTACTCAGCAACGCCCATTTTGTCAAAATTTGTATTACGGTAAAACAAACCAAACCCTCTACTTACACCATCCACTGTATAATAAGGATTGGTATAATTAAAATTGTAGGAAGTTTGATAATCATTTCGTGTAACACCAAAGCCTACTTTCTTGCCCGTTCCCATAAAATTGTTTTGCTGTAAGTTGGCAGACAATACGACACCTGAACTATCAGCAAAACCAACACTTGCTCCTATGCTACCCGAATGTTGTTCTTCTACGGTGTAAACGACATCCACCAAATCATCAGAACCAGGAACCTCCTGCATTTCAGTTTCAACAGTTTTAAAGTATCCCAACCTTTCCAAACGAACTCTGGATTGCTCAATTTTCTCACCTGAAGCTGGCGCACCTTCCAATTGACGCATTTCTCTTCTCAACACTTCATCCTGAGTAGTTGTATTTCCAAAAAATTCCACTCGATTAACATAGGTTCTCTTTCCCGGATCGACAAAAAAGGTAAGCTCAACCGTATGTTTTTCTTCATCAATCACAGGATAACTGCGTACTTTTGTGAAGGTATATCCTTCATTACCTAACACTTGCGATAACAGCTCTTCTGTCTGCGTAATCTTGATCTGAGAATAAACATCATTAGGCTTGAGAAGGATTAACGATTTCAGAATTGACTCAGGCAATATTATATCGCCTGATAATTTCAAGTCACTGACACGATAAATTTCATCCTCAGTAACATTTACAGTTATAAAAACTGCATTCTTCTCTGGGCTAAGTGCTACTTCCGTGGAATCAATCGCAAACTTTAGATATCCCTGATCTTTGTAAAAAGCTTCAAGTTTTTCCAGATCTCCGGCTAGTCGCTCTTTAGCGTATTTATCATCACTGGTGGCCCATGAAAACAAACCCGATGTTTGCATCTCAAATAAATTTAACAATTTATCTGTAGTAAACTTTTTATTTCCGACAATATTCAAATGTTTAATTTTAGCGACAGAGCCTTCATCTACATCTATTTTTAATGCAACCCTATTCCTTGGCAGGGATTCAACCTCTGCAATAATTTCAGCATCATATCTACCTTGCGAAACATATTGCCGCTGCAATTCTATGCGAATATTTTCAAGGGTCGCTTGTTTAAATACTGCCCCTTCGGACAAACCGGAGCGCTTGAGTCCATCCATTAAATCTTCTGTTTTTATAGCTTTATTACCATCGATTTCAATTTCAGCGATTGAGGGTCGCTCTTGAAGAAGAATGACTAATACATCGCCGTCTCTGCCAATCTCAACATGGGTAAAATTTCCTGAACTAAATAAAATACCTATAGCATCTCTTATTGATTGAGATGACGCTTCATCTTTAATATTGAATGGAAGATTAGCAAATACAGTCGCCGCAGATACACGTTGTAATCCCTCTACGCGAATATCAGAAATGATAAAACCGTCAGCCGCGCAAACAAGGGATGTATAAAATATGATGATGGCAAATATGATTTTTTTAAGCATTAGGAGCAATTACCAAAACTACAAACGACCTAAGTCATTAAAAAGTGCCAATATCATGACAGACAAGACCACAAACATTCCGAACTGATAACCTATCTGTTGAATTTTGTCAGAAACTGGTGAGCCTTTAAGCCATTCAATCAGATAAAAAAATATATGGCCTCCGTCTAAAACCGGTATGGGTAAAAGATTGAGAACACCTAAACTAACGCTCAACAATGCTAACAAAATCAAGTAACTATAGATACCCGAATTTGCTGATTGACTAGCAACTTTAGCAATACTGATGGGACCACTTAATTGCTTATAGGAAATATCACCAAGAACGATTTTTTTTAATGATTGCAAGCTGAAAATAGCCGTTTGCCATGTCCGCTCTAAAGCAGGTATCCATGCTGAAAAGACATTATAATCCTTCCTCACCAATAGATATTCTGGTGTATCCGGTGGTGATACTCGTATGCCAACCTGGCCTATTTTCCCCTCTGGCCCATCAACAAGCGTTGGGATAATGGAAGTATGAATATTGTGTTCTTGCCTTAAAAGAACCACATCAATTTTCACACCCGCTTTTTTGCGCACATAATCAACCCAAGCCATCCAGTTGCTTATAACAATGCCATCAGCAGAAATTAATCGATCACCATTTTTCAAACCAGCTATTTCAGCCGCTGAGTCAGGCAATACTTCTTCTATAATGGGCGCAATAACCGGCTCATAAAATCCTATTCCCAAAGTAGAAAAAACATCGATATTGCCTTCTTCATTCCCTAACCATTTACTGATAGATAAATTGTATATTTGCGCAACATCCGTATGCGGTTTACGTGCCTGAATTTTAATTTCTCCATCATCACCCATGCGTTTAATCAATTGCATGGCGACAGCACTGACGGTTAATGTCTCAACGCCATCGACACTAATAATTTCTTCGCCTGACATCAAGCCAGCCTTTGCAGCGATCGATTCCTCTGTAACCGAAAAAACTATAGGTGCTAAACCTACAGTACCTTGTAAATAAACAAACCAATAGACAAAAATTGCCAGTATAAAATTTGCCAGTGGGCCGGCACTAACAATAGCAATACGATGTTGAACATTTTTATTATTAAAAGCGAGATGCTTTTCCTCGGGAGCAACAGATTCCTCCCTTTCATCAAGCATCTTGACATATCCACCCAAAGGCAATGCCGAAAGTGCAAATTCCGTGCCTTTACTATCAATCCAACGGCACAGCAACGGACCAAAACCTATGGAAAAACGTAATACTTTTACACCACATTTTCGAGCAACCCAAAAATGTCCAAACTCATGTATGGCAACCAATATACTTAATGTGGCTAACATAATGAGAATTTGATGAAGAATATTCATATTAGAATTGTTCTCTAGCTAATTTTCTTGCCTCTTGATCCGCATTTAAGACAACATCCAGAGAGGTGGGTTCATCAAAGTTAGCTATATTAAGAACTTTTTCATTAATAATGGGAATATCAGTAAACGCTATCTTTCCTTGTAAAAAAGCCTCCACAGCCACTTCATTAGCTGCATTTAAAATTGCTGCTGCAGTTTTACCTGTATCAAAAGCTTCTTTTGCCAAACGTAAGCAAGGAAAACGATTTTCATCAGGGTGCATAAATTCCAGTCGGCCAACTGCAAAAAGATCAAGAAAAGGAACGCCGGAATCAAGCCGCTCAGGCCAGTTTAAACCATAAGCAATGGGTGTGCGCATATCAGGATTTCCCATTTGAGCCAATGTCGAACCATCATCATATTGCACCATGGAATGAATAATACTTTGTGGATGTATTACGATATCAATTTTTGATGGTGTAGTATCAAAAAGCCAACATGCTTCAATTAATTCCAGACCTTTATTCATCAAACTTGCAGAATCCACAGAAATCTTCTTGCCCATTTTCCAATTAGGATGAGCACATGCTTGCTCGGGTGTTACATTGCGCAATTGTTCAATTGAAAAATTAATAAATGGGCCGCCTGATGCAGTTAAAAGAATTTTGCTGATACCCGATTTACCAACACTGTTTTTAGCATGAATGGGCAGACATTGATGAATGGCATTATGCTCACTATCTATAGGTAACAATAATGATTTTGAAGCTTTCACTGCATTCATAAAAAGCTGGCCAGCCATAACCAGACTTTCTTTATTTGCCAATAATATTTTTTTGGATGCATTAACAGCTGCAATAGTGGGTCGCAATCCAGCAGCACCAACAATTGCCGCCATTACCACATTAACTTTATCATGTGCAGCAACAAATTCTAACGCTTTTTCACCCGACAAGACTGTGGTTTTAACATCATGCAAACGAAGTTTGGCCTGTAATTTTTCAGCATCATTTTCATTTTCAAGAACTGCATACTCAGGCTTAAACAGTAAGCATTGCTCATATAATTTTTGAGATTGCGTGTGCGCTGTTAATGCAAAAACTACAAAGCGCGTATTGTGACGGGCAATTACATCTAACGTATTAACACCAATTGATCCTGTAGACCCTAAAACAGTAATATATTCCATTACTGTTGTGCCTGTAATAATAACATAAGCAAGGTGAATACTGGTGCTGCAGCAGTAATACTATCTATACGATCCATGAAGCCACCATGACCAGGCAGTAATTGGCTACTATCTTTAATGCCTCTTTCACGCTTCATCATGCTTTCTACTAAATCTCCTAAAACCGATGCCAGTGCAGTAAAAAAAGTTACCAAAATTAATGAAATCGGTGAAAGAGCAGCAAAAACAACATATTTCGAGCTCACAATCATTGCCAAAATGATAGCGGAAAGTAATCCTCCCCAAAAACCTGCCCAGGATTTACCTGGACTTACGAGGGGCGCGAGCTTGGCTTTGCCAAATGATTTACCAACAAAATATGCCCCTACATCAGCTGCTACAACAATACCTACAAGATAGAGAAATACCCAATCACCTATAACAGGTAATATACTTAAATATATCAATCCAATGGCTGAAGGGACTAATACCAGAAAACCCATTAACATTTTAACTATTTTATAATGCCAATACACAATACTTGCCGGATAGGAAATTACCCAAAGTAACGCAATTGCCCACCAGGTGCAGCCAATGCCAACTATATCCCTGATTATTGTAACTAACACATTCCCTGTAACGATTTGTGCAAAATAAGTGCAATAAATAATAACAACTGAAATAGAAAAAGCATAAAGACAACGCATAAACTGATTTTCTATTTCAGCAAAATTAGCCCACTCCCAGGCGGCAATACTAAATACAAGAATCAATACGCATGAAAAGACAGGCGGAGGCATAAAAAACAAAGTAATAAAAATAATCACTAGCAAAACAAGACCTGTGATTATGCGTTGTTTAAGCATGTGTATCCTCTTTTCGCCTACCATAGCGACGATCTCTTTTAGCAAAACTTTTAATCGCTTGCTCTAAATCATTTTTATCAAAATCAGGCCATAAAACATTTGTAAAATACAATTCCGCATAGGCTAATTGCCATAATAAAAAATTACTGATGCGATATTCACCACTGGTTCTTATTAACAAATCAGGAAGTGGCAAATCAGCAAGACAAAGATTCTCACTCAATAATTCCGGAGTGATGGACATTGAACTCAATTCACCACTTTCTACTTTTAAGGCGATTTTTTTTACTGCCTCTGTGATGTCCCACTGACCACCATAATCTACCGCTAGAGTTAGATTTAATTCAGTAAAAGATGCGGTATATTTTTCGGCTTGCTCAATTTTAAGTAAAAGTTCAGCCGGGAATCTGTCTCTTCTTCCAATAAAACGCAAGCGTACTTTCTTGTTAGCCAAATTGTCGACTTCATTATCAAGGTAGGTTGAAAACAGTGACATTAATGCTTTGACTTCTAACGCAGGACGTGACCAATTTTCACTGCTGAACGCAAATAACGTAAGATTATTGATACCTATTTCTTTAGCTGCTTCTAGTATATTGCGAACTTTCTCAACACCCGATTTATGCCCTAAAGCTACTGGCAAGTGTCGCTGTCTTGCCCATCGACCATTGCCATCCATAACAATGGCAATATGTTTAGGTAAATCTGTATGTTGAGAATTTATTTCCATAATTAATAGCTTAGAATTGAATGCTATATTTCCATTAAATCAGTTTCTTTAGCGTGAAGCATTTTCTCAATTTCAGCTATAAACTTATCAGTGATTTTTTGTACGTCATCTTGCGCCTTTCTTTCTTCATCCTCGCTGATGTCTTTATCTTTTAGAAGATCCTTTAACTGGGTATTAGCATCACGACGAATACTGCGAACTGAAACCCTTGCATGCTCTGCTTCACCTTTAGCCTGTTTCATATAAGACTTACGCGTTTCTTCAGTCAATGCAGGCATCGGCACTCTTATAAGATTACCAGACGTTGATGGATTCAAACCCAAATCAGACTTCATGATAGCTTTTTCAATTTCTGGAAGCATTTTAGGCTCCCATGGTGATACAGTTAGCGTTCGTGCATCATCAACACCTAAATTGGCAACCTGACTCAATGGTGTTGGAGTGCCATAATAATCAACCAAAATTGTATTAAGGATACTCGGATGTGCCCTGCCAGTTCTTATTTTATTAAAGGCGGAATTCAAGGCATCCATGGATTTATTCATGCGCGCTTCAGTTTCTTTTTTTATTTCATTTATCACAATAGCTCTCCACAAAAACTTTTCAATAAACAAATTACATTATCAAAGTGCCTTCATCGCCACCCATAACAATATCGAGCAGCGCACCTTTCTTCTCCATTTCAAAAACGCGTACTGGCATATTGTGATCGCGACATAAACAAATCGCAGTCAAATCCATTACTTCAAGTTTACGATCTAACACTTCATCATAACTAAGATTCTGGATTTTTTTAGCATCGGGATTTTTTTTCGGATCTGCATCATAAACCCCGTCAACTTTAGTGGCTTTGAGAACTATATCAGCATTTATTTCTATGCCCCGCAGACATGCAGCAGAATCAGTAGTGAAAAATGGATTGCCTGTGCCTGCTGCAAAAATAACAACATCGCCATTAGCAAGACCACTCAATGCTTTTCGTCGATCATAGTGATCAACAACACCGCTCATGGGAATTGCCGACATCACTTGCGTTGGAATGGTTGCACGACCGAGGGCATCTCGCATTGCCAGTGAATTCATTACTGTAGCCAGCATTCCCATGTGATCGCCAGTAACACGATCCAGACCAGCCTGATTTAGGGCAGCACCACGAAAAAGATTACCACCACCAATGACCAATCCAACTTGAACACCAATTCCAACCAACTGGCCAATTTCCAGGGCCATTCGATCAAGCACTTTAGGATCAATACCAAAGCCAAGATCACCCATCAGGGCTTCGCCACTCAGCTTAAGAAGAATACGTCTATATTTTTTATCCCCGAGCATACCTTACTCCTCTTCAATAAGTTTAACGAAACATACAATCGTAGCTAAACACATAATCAATACATTATTTATATCTATAGAGCCTTATTCAAATTAAGCTCACTATAGACATAAAAAAGGCCTTCAAGAGGCCTTTTTATCATTAGCTTTTGGCTAACTGTTCTGCTACTTCCTGGGCAAAATCCTTTTCTTCTTTTTCAATTCCCTCGCCCACTTCAAAGCGAATAAAAGAAAGAACTTCAGCACCTGCCTTAGAAACCAGTTTACCAACTGTGGTATCAGGATCTTTGATAAAAGCTTGTTCAGTCAGGCTAATATCAGCCAGAAATTTTTGAATTCGACCAACAATCATCTTTTCAATAATTTCTTTCGGCTTGCCGCTATCCTGAGCTTGAGCAATTAAAATTTCCTTCTCTTTTTCAATGACTTCAGCGGGTACATTTCCAGGAGAAACAAATTGTGGATTAGAAGCAGCGACATGCATTGCTATATCTTTAGCCAACTCAGGATTGCCACCTTTTAATGATACCAAAACACCTATGCGGCTACCGCCATGAACATAAGCGCCCACAACATCTGCATCAACTTTCTCAATGCGACGCACGCCAATATTTTCACCAATTTTTTGCACCAGACTTTCACGAACCGTTTCAAGATCGCCATTCATAATTGCTGCGACATCTGTATTGCGGCTTGCAAATGCAGTATCTGAAACCAGCGCAACAAATTTCTGGAAGCCTTCTTCACGAGCAGCAAAATCTGTTTCGCTATTAACTTCAACAATCAAAGCAAATTTGTTATCTGACGAAACACGAACACTCACTGCACCTTCAGCAGCAATTCGGCCAGCTTTTTTAGCAGCTTTCATACCACTGGATTTACGTAAATCTTCAATTGCCAGTTCAATATCACCGTTAGTATTTTTAAGAGCATTTTTGCACTCCATCATCCCTAAACCAGTACGCTCACGTAACTCTTTTACCATTGCAGTAGAAATATCTGCCATTACATTACTCTCCAAAATCTGATTCATATACTCTAAAAAAGAGGGGCGATAAGCCCCTCTTTAATAAACATTTCAATTTAAAATTTATTCAGCTGCCGCATCACTTTCTGCTGGTGCTTCAACTTCAACAAAATCACTAACCGCCACTGCGCCTTGAGATGATGCTTTACCTTCAATACAAGCATCAGCAATTGCAGATACAAACAGCTTTACTGCACGAATTGCATCATCGTTACCAGGAATCACATAATCAACGCCATCAGGATTGCTGTTAGAGTCAACAATACCAATTACAGGTATACCTAACTTATTGGCTTCAGTGATGGCAATACGCTCATGATCAACATCTATAACAAACAAGGCATCTGGCAAGCCCCCAATATCTTTGATACCACCAATAGATCTTTCCAGTTTTTCCATATCACGAGTACGCATTAATGCTTCTTTCTTGGTCAACGCATTAAAAGTACCGTCCTGGCTTTGTGTTTCCAGATCACGATAACGCTTGATTGATTGGCGAATTGTTTTGTAGTTGGTCAACATGCCGCCTAACCAACGATGGCTGACATAAGGCATGCCGGCACGAATCGCTTCTTCTTTAATGATTTTGCTGGCGGAACGCTTGGTTCCAACAAAAAGCACTTTATTGCCCATAGCAGTCTGGGTTTTAACAAATGCCAATGCATCGTTAAAAGTCGGAACAGTATGTTCAAGGTTGATAATATGAATTTTGTTACGCGCACCAAAAATGTATTTTTTCATTTTTGGGTTCCAGTAACGGGTTTGGTGTCCGAAATGTACACCTGCCTGAAGCATTTCACGCATTGATACGCTAGCCATTTTGATTTCCTCTAGGGTTAAGCCTCCACCCATCCCATGATTTAACTCGCAGGCATTGCCTTTGAGCACCCTAAACCATGTGTCGATAAGTGTGCGGATTTAAGTTAAGTTTAATTTCAGTATTCAAGAAAAATACCGGTGCGCTTTATACCACAAAAGCCCTCCAAAATTAAAGTAAAATCGCGCCGGAAGGATTTACCAATGATTTTCCACAGCACGCAGAGAAACAATCGTTTACAATAACAGGTCGATTTATACTTAAAAGATGAAAAAGATGGCTGTATCCATAAAAACCCCTGAAGATTTTGCCAAAATGCGTATTGCGGGAAGACTGGCCGCGGAAGTTCTCGAAATGATCAATCCCCACGTTAAGCCTGGCATCAGCACCGGGGAACTAGATCTGATTTGCCATAATTACATCGTAGACGTTCAAAAAGCGATACCGGCGCCACTTTATTACCCCAGTTATGATAAAAATGACCCTTCAGCCTTTCCAAAATCCATTTGCACATCAGTGAATGAAGTAGTCTGTCATGGCATACCTTCCACCAATAAAATCCTCAAGGAAGGCGATATTATCAATATCGATATCACGATTATAAAAGACGGTTATCATGGCGATACCAGCAAAATGTTTCATATCGGCACACCCGTAGCCCACCAAAAAAAACTGGTTGATATTACTCAGCAATGTTTGTATGAAGCTATCAATATCGTCAAACCTGGCGTCAAACTCGGCGATATTGGAGCCATAATTCAGCAATTAGCAGAAAGCAATCATTACACTGTTGTGCAGGAATATTGCGGTCATGGTATCGGCAAGATATTCCACGAAGAACCACAGGTTTTACATTACGGCAAAGCCAACACCGGAATGGAATTAAAGGCCGGTATGACTTTCACCATTGAGCCCATGATCAATTTAGGCAAACGGCATACTAAACTCAGCAAAAAGGATGGTTGGACTGTTACGACACAGGATCGACGTATTTCTGCCCAATGGGAACACACTATTGGCATAACCGAAACCGGAGTTGAGGTGTTTACTGCCAGGCCGGACGAACCCTATTTTAAAGGGTAATCGGTTTATGAATATCCTTAATAGCATCACTCCAAATTGGCCAGCAGAATTCGCAGATAGCAATGCGCTATTAAAGGCGTTTAAAAGTACATTGGAATCCGGCACAAAAACACTATATGCCGATTTTGAACAAAAGGTTCCTGTTGAAGAACTCATTCAACGTCGCTCCACAATTATTGATGCCTTACTTGATGCCTCATGGCGCTTTTTTTTCAATACATCGGCCAATGATTTATGCCTGATTGCCGTCGGTGGCTATGGCAGGCGTGAATTACTACCACATTCTGATATAGACCTGCTGATACTCGCCACAGAAGATGTTCTTATACATCACAAAGATGCCCTCGAAAGATTTATCACTTTCTTATGGGATACCAATCTGAACATTGGTCATAGTGTACGCACATTTGATGAATGCATAAAACTCGCCAATAACGATATCACTATTGTTACGAATCTGATGGAGTCACGCGTCATCTCGGGCGACATAACACTCCACCAGACGCTGATGCCACAAGTTGGACCAGAAAAAATTTGGCCAAGCCGTGATTTCTTTAAAGCCAAATGGGATGAACAAATTGCCCGGCATAAAAAATTCAACAATACTGAATATAATCTTGAGCCGAATCTGAAAACTTGTCCGGGTGGTTTACGCGACATTCAAATGATAGGCTGGATAGCAAAACGTCACTTTGCAGCCGCTAATATTGATGAACTTGTCACGCGTGGTTTTTTAACCCACGAAGAATATACCCTGATGATCGAAGGTCAATCATTCTTGTTAAAGGTACGTTTTGCCTTGCACATGATTACAAACCGCGAAGAAGATCGACTTCTGTTTGATCACCAAACAAAAATCGCCAAGTATTTTGGTTTTGAAGATACGAATGCCAGCCTTGCCGTAGAGCAGATGATGAAACAATATTATCGATGGGCTTTAGCATTAAGCGAACTCAATGACATGATCATGCAATTATTTGATGAGAACATATTACGCGCCTGTGAACCTGAAGAAACAATGACGCTTAATCCGCGCTTCCGTATTCGTAATCAATCTATAGAAACGACTAACGATCGCGTTTTTCAGAAAACACCATCTGCTTTGCTGGAGATATTCTTCCTGATTACGCAGCATATGAATATCCTGAGGGTACGCGCTTCAACTATTCGACAGATTCGTGAAAGTCGATATTTGATTGATGATGACTTTCGTAATGACCTTAAAAACAAACAATGGTTTATCGACATCCTTCGCTCTCCCCGCCGTGTCGCTTCAGTGATGAAATTGATGCAGCGGTATGGTGTATTGGGGAAATATATACCTGCCTTTGGAGAAATTGTCGGGCAATCCCAACATGATCTTTTTCATATCTATACTGTAGATGCGCATACGCTTAATGTACTTAAATATATGCGCCAATTTACCTATGAAGACAATCGTGAAAAATTTCCAATTGCTTCTATGGTAATGAAAAAAGTTGATAAAAAAGATTTGTTATATCTTGCCTGCATTTTTCATGATATAGCAAAAGGCAGAGGCGGAAATCATTCTATGTTAGGCGCAGATGATGCCTATCAATTCTGCATCAACCATAACTATAACCAGCGTGATGCCAACATGGTTACCTGGCTGGTAAAAAACCATTTACTGATGTCTTACACATCGCAAAAAAAAGATATTTCCGACCCTGATGTTATCCAGAGTTTTGCACTGACTGTCGGTGACATATACCATCTGGATTATTTATTTGTATTAACGGTAGCTGATATCAATGGCACCAATCCGGCATTATGGAATTCCTGGCATGCATCGCTCTTGCGTCAACTCTACTCCGAAACAAAACGTGCATTGCGTCGCGGACTGGAAAACGTTATCGACAAAAAAGACCTCATTGAAGAAAAAATGCATCACGCCCTCGAAAAACTCGAGCACCTCGGCGCTCAACGTGATTTAGCTGAATTGGTGTTATCTAATGCGGGTGATGATTATTTTATACGTGAAACAATAAACGATATCGTTTGGCAAACAGAAGCAATCTCCAAGCGTCTAGATAATAGCGCGCCTCTTATATTGATTCGTGAATCACCCGATTTGATTTTCAGTGGTGCCACACAAATATTTATCCATACCAAAGATCGTATTCATACATTTGCATTAGTGGCATCTGCATTGGAACAACAATATTTAAGTATTGTTGATGCGCGTATCTATTCATCCAATTCTGGCTATACACTTGATACTTTTTTTGTACTGAACGCCAATGGCGAACCTCTTGAGTTGACGCAGGAGCGCATTAAAAACATTCAGACAGCTATCGAGAACAACCTGACCTCGACAGATGCGAGCCTGAAAAAAATTGCCAACCGACGTACGCCACGGCAATTACGATTTTTCTCAATCCCGACCCAAACCGCTATTTCGCATGATGAACAAAAAGGCCATACCGCACTCGAAGTCATCACAGCAGATCGCCCTGGTTTATTAGCCGCTATAGGTAATATTTTTATCGATTTTGGCATTGAATTAATTAATGCCAAAATATCAACATTAGGTGAACGTGTAGAAGATATTTTCTTTATTACCGATAAAGATCACAAACCTCTTCGCGATCCTGAATTATGTGAAAAAATTCAAACAGCTATCCGGGAAAAACTCGATGAACAGGTAGCACAAACAAGCACACTATAATGAATCCATTACTGAAACTTTTACAGCCTTACCCTTTTGAACGCTTGAATAACCTTAAAGCTGGTATTGAACCGGTTGATTTACTGCATATTTCATTATCCATCGGTGAACCCAAACATCTACCCCCAGAGTTTGTCGTAAAAAAACTGAGTGAATCACTAGGGAAAATCTGTGTATATCCCAAAACACAGGGTATTTATGAGTTAAGGTCTGCCATCGCACAATGGCTTGAAAAACGTTTCCATCTTAATGCGGGCAGTATCAATCCTGATCAACATGTCTTACCGTTAAACGGCACTCGAGAGGGTTTATTTTCGTTTATACAAGCTGCTGTAACACATAATTCTGAGTCACTTGTATTAATGCCCAATCCGTTCTACCAGATTTATGAAGGTGCAACATTACTTGCAGGTGCTACGCCCTATTTCCTGAATTGCCTGCCGGCAAATGACTATCATCCTGATTATGAAACCATTGACGAAGCTACTTGGCGCAAATGCCAATTGCTCATCTTATGCTCTCCCGGCAACCCTACAGGTGCAGTCACCAGCAAAGAGACCTTGATAAAATTGATCCATCTTGCTGATAAATATGATTTCATCATTGCTGCAGACGAATGTTACAGCGAAATATATTTTGATGAAGCAACTCCACCCACGGGATTACTTGAAGCCTGCAAGAGCATAGGCAGGCATCACTACGAACGCTGCGTGGTATTCCATAGTTTATCCAAACGCTCCAATCTTCCCGGCCTCCGTTCTGGCTTTATTGCGGGTGACAAAGATATTTTGAAAGCCTTTTTGAACTATCGCACTTATCATGGCAGCGCCATGCCTGAGCCTACACAAATTGCCAGCACCATTGCCTGGCAAGATGAACAGCATGTGATAGAAAACCGATTGTTATATACACAAAAATTCAATCGCACTCTCGAAACGCTCGAGGGCTGCCTGAATGTCGCGATGCCAGATGCAGCGTTTTATCTATGGCCGCAACTGCCTGAAAATGATGAATTATTTTGTCAAAAACTTTTTGCCGAGCAAAATATAACATTATTGCCTGGCCAGTATTTATCACGCCTTGGACACGGCATAAATCCAGGACTGAATCATGCTCGCCTGGCCCTTGTAGCCACCGAGGCAGAATGCATTGATGCAGCGCGCCGCATAAAAGCATTCGTTAGAAAAAACTATCCCTGACCATGATTACTCTCTTTGGCATAAAAAATTGCGATAGTGTTAAAAAAGCCAGGCTATGGCTCGAGAAACACAATATCGATTATCATTTTCATGATTTTCGAGTCGATGGCATTAATGAAGAGATGATCAATGATTGGCTCCAGCAACAATCTTTCGAAGTGCTCGTTAATAAACGCAGCACGACATGGAAAGCACTGGACGACACTTGCAAAAACTCTCTCAATAAAGACAATACAGCACGCATTTGTGTTGAACACGAAACACTCATTAAACGCCCGGTAATGAGCATTAACGGGGAAATTCATCTGGGTTTTGATGAAAAAACTTACTCTCAACTTTTCACAATATAAGCAGGAAATTCCATGACAACATTATTCAGTTTTGCATTAGGTACGGGCACACAAAACAAAAAAGGTGAATGGCTTGAAGTATTTTATCCTTCACCAATGATAAATGTGGCGTCAGGAATTATTGATGCTGTTAAAAAAGTAATTCCATATACAGAAGGCAATCAGGCAATCGCCGCCAGTAAAGAACAAATGACTGCAATAGCCGAAAATTTTAATGCCATGGGTGAAGCCGGATTGGCCACCATCGCCAAAAAACTAAGCCAATCAGTACAACCTCTGGTCGTGACATTATTACAACTTGATATTAAACCTGCATCAATTCCTGAAGTGTACCTGAAGCTTCACTTGCTTTCGCATCGCATGGTCAAACCACATGACATAAAACTTGATGGCATGTTTGGCTTATTGCCTAATGTCGCCTGGACTAACGAAGGCGCTATAGACATAAAAGAACTCGCTGAGCTCCAGCTGGAAGCTCGCCTGCAGGGAAAAATCCTGGAAGTCATGTCTGTCGACAAATTCCCGAAAATGACCAACTATGTTGTGCCCAGTGGAGTTCGCATTGCGCATACCGCCAGAGTGCGGCTAGGCGCTTATCTGGGTGAAGGCACAACAATAATGCACGAAGGTTTTGTTAACTTTAATGCAGGAACAGAAGGCCCTGGCATGATTGAAGGACGTATTTCATCAGGAGTCTATGTACAGGCGGGTTCTGATTTGGGCGGCGGATGTTCTACCATGGGTACATTATCTGGCGGTAACAATATCATTATCTCAATCGGCAAGGAGTGTTTAATAGGCGCCAATGCCGGCGTTGGCATTCCTTTGGGCGATCGCTGCACAATTGAAGCCGGTCTGTATATTACTGCAGGATCTATAGTGCAGGTGTTAGACAATAGCGGCAAAGTTGCGCAAAAAGCCAAGGCACGCGATCTGGCAGGCAAATCCGACTTGCTGTTCCGTCGTAATTCACTGAATGGTGCCATTGAAGTTTTAACCAATAAAACTGCTATTGAACTTAACCATCAGTTACATGCACATAATTAATAAGTGACTCAAGGCAAATACTGAGACCAGAATCCCTATGGAAAATGCAACGCTAAAGCTGACTCAACAACTCATAGAAATGGAATCGATTACACCCTACGATGCCGGCTGCCAAAAAATGATGATGGAGCATTTGAATGCCCTGGGATTTAAATGCACACCCTTGCGCTTTGATGATGTCGACAATTTCTGGGCAGTGTATGGTGACACTGGTCCATTATTGTGTTTTGCAGGGCATACCGATGTCGTACCTACCGGCCCTGTTAATAACTGGAAAAGCCATCCGTTCAAGCCTGAAATACGGGGTGAATATCTGTATGGTCGCGGCACTGCTGATATGAAGGCGAGTCTTGCAGCCATGTTATTGGCCTGTGAGCGTTTCCTTAAAACCAATCCATCACCTAAAGGTCGTATTGCTTTCCTGATTACCAGTGACGAAGAAGGCATCGCCATTAACGGCACAGTTAAAGTGATAGAGTGGCTGAATGGCAAAGACAAGATTGATTATTGTGTTGTAGGGGAACCCTCAAGCAGCAACCAGCTAGGCGACGTTATCAAGAACGGGCGCCGCGGTAGTCTGGGTGCCAAATTGACCGTGAAAGGCATACAAGGCCATATTGCCTACCCTCACCTTGCCAAAAACCCGATCCATCTTGCCGCTCCTGCAATCACCGAACTAACGAATACTCATTGGGACAACGGTAATGCCTTTTTCCCGGCTACATCTTGCCAGATTTCCAACATACACAGCGGCACAGGCGCAAGTAATGTCATTCCTGGCGAATTAGAGATGCTGTTCAATTTTCGTTTTTCCACTGAGCTAACGTCTGACCTTATCAAAGAAAAAACGCAGGCAATTCTCGATAAACATCATCTGGATTACGATATCGAATGGAGTTTAAGTGGCAATCCGTTTCTAACATCGGCTGGCTCACTGGTTGATGCAACCGTCAAAGCCATAAAATCTGTCACTGACCTTACTGCAGAACTTTCAACTTCAGGCGGAACTTCTGACGGTCGATTTATTGCGCCTACTGGAGCTCAAGTCATTGAGTTAGGGCCTTGTAATGCCACCATCCATAAAATTGATGAATGCGTGAAAGTAGCTGATCTTGAACCACTTACTACTATTTATCAAAAAATTATTGAAAATTTACTGACTTGATTATATAAAATCTAACTATGAAAACTTTCATTAGGCGGATTCAACCGCGAAGTGCATAACAGTTTAAGCAGCTAGTGCTG
>CAZTZY010000030.1:0-28708 GCA_964617765.1 uncultured Spongiibacteraceae bacterium | reverse complement strand
ACATTAGGGAAAAGGGTAAAAGTTGGCTAGAGTGTGGTTGGTTCTGCGCTTACGCACAAATTCTATGTGTCATTTAGCCCAATGCTTGAAAATTGTTTAGCCTGAATCGAGCAGGATAAAAAAAGGCTCCGAAGAGCCTTATATATGTACATCCTGGCGGATTATTTAGTGCCATCTATGCGTTGATAATAATCCATCAACACCTGAGCCACTTCCGGGCGTGAGAACTCTGGTGGTGGCGCTATGCCTTTACCTAACATTTCACGTACTTTGGTACCGGAGAGCTGGATAAAATCTTCCGGGGTATGGTCAGCCGCATCACGCATCATCACTACACGACCCAGTTTTTTCGAATAAGCTGTGTTGTCGGCACGATATAATTCAATCAGCAATGCATCTTTTGGTACGTGGGTATCGAAGATGGTTTGCGCATCAAACGGGCCATAGTAGTCGCCTACTCCGGCATGGTCACGACCCACGATAAAATGTGTGCAACCACAATTTTGGCGGAACAAGGCATGCAATACGGCTTCACGCGGGCCGGCATACAGCATGTCGAAACCGTAACCGGTAATCATCACGGTATTTTTCGGGAAGTAGGCATCAACCATTTTACGGATACTTTCATCACGCACATCGGCAGGAATATCACCGGCTTTCAGTTTGCCTAACAACATGTGGATGAGGATGCCGTCTGTTTTCAAATCGTTCATCGCCATGCGGCACAATTCTTCATGCGCACGGTGCATCGGGTTACGCGTCTGGAAAGCCACTACCTTGTTCCAGCCACGCTCGGCGATTTCTTTGCGGATGCTGACTGCGGTGCGGAAGGTATCAGGGAATTCAGTTTCAAAATAGCTGTAGCTCAATACCTGTATCGGGCCGGAAATCATCTTGTTGCCGAGGCTTAAAAATGTGCCCACGCCGGGATGTTTCGGGTCTAACGTGCCGAATACTTCTTTGGCAATCAGTTCCAGCTGTTCTTGTGACACTTCTTCAATGGCCTGTACATCCTGAATTGCAATCACCGGGTTGCCTTCCACGTTCGGGTCAAGCAGTGCAATACGTTTGGCACCGGCAATCGAGGAAACATCTTTCAACAGGTTTACAATCGGCACCGGGAAAAACACACCGCTGGCGGTTTTCAGGTTTTTTGCCACATTAAGGCTGTCGGCCAGATTCATGAAGCCGGTTAACGGCGTGAAATATCCACCACCTAACATTACCGCATTAGCGGCAGCAGCAGAACTTACCATCAGTTTGGGCAGGCTTTCGGCTTCCTTGATTAACGCTGCACGCTGGGCGGCATCTTCTACATACAAGGGCATTAGTTGTTCAGCACCATGAGGCTTGATCATTGTTTTTACTCCAGATTATTCAGCACGTAAAAGGCCGCGCTTTTGCAGCTCGGCAATAAGGATATCGACTTCTTCCTGCAAACTCATTTTATCGGAATGCAGATGCACTTCAGGTTTTAGCGGCGCTTCGTAAGGATCAGAAATACCGGTAAAGTTTTTGATTTCGCCAGCGCGTGCTTTTTTGTACAAACCTTTGGGATCGCGTTTTTCGGCTTCATTCAGGCTGCAATCCACATGCACTTCAATAAAGGCCAAACCGGCACTTTCATGTAAGGCACGTACCACATCACGATCGGCGATGTAGGGGCTGATAAAACTGTTCAGCACGATCACGCCGGAATCGGCCATCAATTTGGATACTTCACCCACGCGGCGAATGTTCTCGGTACGGTCTTCGGCGGTAAATCCCAGGTTCTTGTTGATACCTAAACGTACGTTATCGCCATCAAGACGATAGGCCAGTTTGCCCTTCATCAATAATTGCTTTTCCAACTCTACAGCAACGGTACTTTTGCCGCTGCCCGACAAACCTGTAAACCACAAGGTAGCGCCCTTTTGTTCCAGCAGGCCAAAACGGTCTTCACGAGTCACTTCACCTTCGTGCCAAAACACGTTGGTTGCTTTTTGTTCAGCCATTAAATTCCCCTAAATATGTAAAAAGGTGATGTATATACAGAATGAGGTACGACAACTTCGCTTAAAATGCGGCCGGCATTGTCGCACTGCAGGCACAATAACTCAATGATACGCAGGCAGCATGGCACTTATGGGTGAGGGCCAGAACAATTAATTATTTCCTTAATTGGAAGAACTTTCATGATGACAAACGTTAAATTTCAATCAGGGGTAAATAAATCAAAAGTTTACCGCACACTTATGTTTCCATTCACCAGCGAGAAATCCCGGTTATTAATATCCTTATACTTTTTAATGAATATTTCCTTCGCAACGACTTGGAATTTAAAAACCCCCCAACGAAATAATTCAATATAATTCTTCTTTAAATATCACTACTTAACTTACTCGACATCAAAATTTCGACATCCTGATAGCCTAACTGTTTGGCAAGCTTCAAAGCACTGATACCCTTACTATTTTCCTGCTCCGGATTAGCTCCATTGACCAAAAGGATTTTAATCAACGGTTTTTCATTCAGAATAACTGCAACCATTAAAGGAGAAACATCTTCACTTCTGGTAATTCGATTTGTTTCAGCGCCATGATTCAAAGCATAATCGAATGCCTTGCCTTTATAATCTCTCATTGTATAAATTAGCAAAGAACTTCCTTGCTCAATTTGAGTCATTGTCAGCAATTTACTTTTTAACAAATTATCAATAGCCTTCCTGCCTTCATCCCCTTTCAATAAATCTGCGACAACTTGTGTAAAATTGGCATCACTGGCCTGAGCTCGTAATATTAATTTTACAGCATCTGCACTTTTATCCTCAGTCAAATTACCAGCACTGACTAACATTTGCATAGCAGTTGCATGAAAAGCAATATCCCAATTACGAGATTTATAATCTTCCAACAAGCGCGCTATATCTTCCTTATTACGTCCATACGCTATACCAAGAATGAGATATTCTTTATTGACTTCATACCAGTTATTAAAAATATGATATGAGAGACTATAAGTTTTGAAAGCCTCATCAATAAGGCCTTGTTCCATATAAAGTTGCGTAAGTGCTTTAAGACTTGACGCTATAGGTTGAATATTTTCTGAATCTTTTGGGTCAAGCAAAATTACCTTACTAAAATATTTAATTGTTTCTTTTGTATCGTTCTGGAAACTCGACAATAAACCACGATAATAATTTAACCATGGGCTTGTCGTACCCAGCTTCTCAGCCTTTTTCAAAGAGATGTTTGCTTCTTTGTACTGACCTAATATGGACTGCAAATATCCTAACAAAAGATAACTATCTGCAAATTCTGGATCAATTTTCAATGCTGACTCTACTATCTGTATCGCTTTATCCGCTGTTTCCAATACATCTTTATCGATAGCATTTTCGTTAAATGGCCCTGCTGCAATTGTATGGCGTGCCATTTCAAGATAGATGAGTATATTTCCATCATCCAGCGCAATTGCCTTATCTAATAACATACGAGCCTTTTTAAGCTCTGATTTATTATTAATGAATTTTTTGGCCCGAGTGTATAGTTGTTGGGCTCGATCTTTAGGAGTTTTGAGTTCAAATCCCAACAATGCAAAAAATTGTTCGTCACTTATCGTTTCTACGAGCAATTGATCTATATTTTTCCAATAGGATTTAGCACCCTTTGGAGGTGTGTTTCCAATATGAATTTTACCAGCCTGGTCGTCTTCCTCATCGTAATAAATCTTGTCAAAAATAACTTTTCGCTCTTTCAGCACTTTCAATACACTTTGTAATTGTGCAATTGTTATATCATCGCCAAATATGATACTCCCTGCACATCGAGGGCAAACAGCAAGATGCATTTGCGTTTTTTCTGCTGCGAATCCTTCAAGATATAGACTCTCGGCAAATTTTATATAATCCGGAATATTTCTATACAAAATGACAACTGCGTCAGAAAACCTATTTTGGATATCTTCGGTTGGTTGCGGAAGCGATTCAACGCCTGGAAAAATTAACTTATCTTCAAAATTTCTTTCAGCATAATTATGATCATTTCTATAAGGGTCGTATAAGCGAGTACGGATACCTTTGCTAATATATACATCCGCATTATTAAATGGCCGATTAACCAAAGCAATTCCAGATCTTTCACCTGGTTTTGTTGTAAGGCCAACTGTATCCCCATTAAAATCTGCATATACTCCAAGATACCCGGGTTTACGCCCGGTTTTATGCCTGTATGAAGACTTTATCCTGGCTTCCCAAAAATTAATTTCAATGGGCTTAACACTTATAATTTCATCTTTATCAACCTGATTTTTGGTTTGCGACTGCACTGCTACTGCTGATAAAGATTCATCCTCATTAAAAATATACCCTTGATTCCAAGCCACATAAGTAATCAATATTACGATTACTACTAATAAGAATCCTACCAGGAAATTTCCGTATTCATTTTTATTATTTATTCCCATTTTTACTTTCCTTTTTATTTATCTTTTTAAGTGCGGAGTCTATATACACTCTAATTCCGTAAACTGAAAAAGACCATATAAGTCTTCATGCCAATCCCAAGAAAAATGTAATTTTTCTTGGGATAACTAAATATCACGCAAACAAAAAAATTTAGGGAATTGCTAATCGAAATAAAATTATGCAGCGAAATAGGGTTAATTCCTGTTTCGGCAGCGTTCAGCGGGAACAAACAGCTGGGCAAGCAAATAGTCTTTGAAGTCATCGGCATAATCTTGCTGTGCAACCGCATGTTGCATACACAACATCCATTCATCGCGTTCGCTAGTGCCTATCGGCAAATGACTATGCGCTTTGGGAATATGGATGGCACCGTATTTTTCGGCATACAGTTTTGGACCACCGAGCCAGCCACATAAAAAACGCGCCAGTTTATCGCGCGCCTTGTCGAGGCTTTGCGGGTGCATATGCCTGATCACTGCAGCTTCGGGCAAAGTTTCCATCGCATCGTAAAAGGCATCGACCAGTTTGCGGATGCCTGCCTCACCACCTGCCGCCTGAAATGAGGCATCGTCGACACCGTATTGCGTTTTGCCGGTTGGCTCTTGAATTTCCATCATTAAACCCTCTTTGGCAGTCACTTTTAATGTCGGCATGCTACCATAATGGCCTGTTTAATTATTGATGTAGATCGTTGTGCCAGCACCTCTGGGTTTTGAATATTCGATAAAACGCGCCCGTCGCAAAACGCTTGGCCTCTTTGTAAAAGACGGCCAGGTGGAAGTGCGCACACCGTATTTTGTGAATCATGCCGATGTGCATCAATGGGTGGCTGAAAAAGCCGATTGGGTACACAAACGCCTGGCCGAACATGCTCAACAACAACTGGAAAAGCCGGCTATTAGCCATGGAGGATCAATATTATTCCTGGGCCAGCAACGGCAACTCGAAATGCTGCCCGGCAATCCTGCCATTGATGAGAACAATGACAATATTGTGATTACCCATCGCAGTAATACGAATATACATACCTTGCTGGAAAAGTGGCTGAAACAGGAAGCCCAGCATTATTTACTGGAGAGGGTTCAGGAGATTGCTGTCATCATGGGCGAATCTGCCCGCATCAGTGAAATCCAGTTTCGCAAAACCCGCAGCAAATGGGGGCATTGCACCAGCAAAGGCGTTTTGCAATTTAACTGGCTGATTATTATGGCGCCGCCCGAGGTGATTGATTACCTGATCATTCATGAAATCAGCCATTTACAGCACATGAACCATTCTGCAAAATTCTGGGAACGCGTTACGCTTTTTTGTGCTGATTACAAAATTCACCGCAACTGGCTGAAAAATAATGGGCATCGATTGTGGTTTTAATTCCATGATATTGCCCTGACACCTTGCTATAATCGCCGCCTTGTTTTTTTGCCCTTCAATTCTCCCTTTAATTTATAGCCAGGAACTATTATGACCAACACAACGATCACCTTCGACACCCCCGAGAAAAAAGTCAGTTATGGCTTTGGCTTGCAGTTTGGCCAGCAAATTATGAATAACCTGTTTGATGGGCTGGATACCGCAGCGTTGTTTGCCGGTCTTAATGACATGGTATTAAAAAACAAGATTCAGTTAAGTGACGAAGAATTAAATGATGCCTTTGGTATTGTACAAGAATCCATGCAGGCAAAACGTGCTGAACACGCTGAAAAAATGGCTGGCCTCGCCAAAACCTTTTTAGCGGAAAACGCCAAACGTGAAGGCGTAAAAGTGACTCCATCCGGCTTGCAATATGAAGTTCTGGAAGAAGGTACAGGCGAAAAACCCACTCAACAATCTACGGTTGTTACCCACTACCACGGCACATTTATTGATGGCACAGTGTTTGACAGTTCGATAGAACGTGGTGATCCGGCAACTTTCGGCGTAACACAAGTGATTAGCGGCTGGACTGAAGCACTGCAAATGATGAATACCGGCTCTAAATGGCGTATCGCTTTACCACCAGAACTCGCATATGGCGATGCTGGTGCACCTCCGGCTATTCCTGGCGGTGCAGCACTGGTATTTGACATTCATCTGGTAAATATCCTTGACTAACAGGATATCTGTGCAATAAAAAAGGCGCTGATTAGCGCCTTTTTTATTGTCTGTCATTTGAGTTGATATCGAAGTAAAAAACAGTATCTTTCAATACCTGTAATAATAACCGCAGAAACATCAACACGAAACAAAAAATGGGGTGGACGATGGGGCTCGAACCCACGACCACAGGAATCACAATCCTGCACTCTACCAACTGAGCTACGCCCACCATAAATTGAATCACTCACTGCAGGCCAAGATTGGTGCGCCCGGCAGGAATCGAACCTGCAACCCTCGCCTTAGAAGGGCGATGCTCTATCCAGTTGAGCTACAGGCGCTTTAACTTGCAGGCTGTTGAGATAAGTGGTCGGGGTAGAGGGATTCGAACTCTCGACATCCTGCACCCAAAGCAGGCGCGCTACCGGGCTGCGCTATACCCCGACATACCTCATCAACTGAGGGCGCAAATAATACTTATCCACCTAGCTCAAGTCAACGGTTTTGCCATAAATCAATCGGTTTTTATACCCGATCAGACACAGATTATTTTGCGGGATTGGGCTTAAGATGCGAAGATAGCGTCTTCTTTTTCCTCTCTCTAAGGAGTAGCAATGACTCTGGTTCTTGATGGTAAAGCCTTGGCAGCACAAACTGAACAACAACTTTCTCAACGCGTTGCCGCCCTGAAAGTAAAAAGCGGTGGCCGCACCCCTATTCTTGCGACAATTCTGGTAGGCTCCGATCCTGCTTCAGCCACCTATGTAAAAATGAAAGGTAATGCCTGCGAACGCATTGGCATGCAATCCCTGAAAGTGGAAATGCCCGATTCGACGACAACTGAAGAACTATTGGCCAAAATAGAAGAACTCAACAATAACCCTGATATTCACGGCATTCTGTTACAACACCCTGTACCTGCCCAAATTGACGAACGCGCCTGCTTTGATGCCATTGCCTTAAGCAAGGATGTCGATGGCGTAACCTGCCTCGGGTTTGGTCGTATGGCCATGGGCGAAGAAGCCTACGGCTGCGCCACACCGAAAGGCATCATGCGTTTGCTGGAACATTATAAAATTGATATTGAAGGCAAACATGCAGTTGTCGTTGGCCGTTCCCCTATTCTTGGAAAACCCATGGCAGCGATGCTGTTAGAAGCTAATGCCACGGTTACCATTTGCCACTCACGCACAAAAAACCTGCAAGAACATATCAAACAGGCCGATATCATTATTGGCGCTGTTGGCAAACCCGAGTTTATTAAAGGCGAATGGATAAAGGATGGCGCGGTGGTGGTAGATGCGGGATATCATCCTGGCGGTGTGGGTGATATTGAACTATCAGCCGTGATAGATCGTTGCAGTGCATATACACCGGTACCTGGCGGTATTGGCCCGATGACCATTAATACGCTAATTTTCCAAACAGTTGCCTCGGGTGAAAAGTCGTTAGGTAATCTATGAAAAGCTTTACAGCTTTGGCAGGCTGGCTACCTGCCGCTATCTCCGCTAATTGATACCTGAAAGCCATTCACACTTTCTGTCAGGCACGAAATGATGGCACTATTATCGGATGCTTGAATAGCGAGTTCCAGTTTTCCCAATAATTCCTTGTATTGCTCCCACGACAACATCGCCTCATGCGCCTTATATATGCGTTCATGTTCGGTTTTTTCAGGGTTATCACCAATCAGCAATTCTTCATACAGCTTTTCTCCAGGCCGCAACCCGGTAAAAACAATCTCTATATCACCCTCCTGATTTTCCGGAGTTTTTAGAGTAAGCCCGGACAAGCTCACCATGCGTTTGGCCAAATCCACTATCTTAATCGGCTCACCCATATCCAGCAAAAATACATCCCCACCACTACCCATCGCTCCTGCCTGAATTACAAGTTGGGCGGCTTCAGGAATACTCATGAAATAACGGTTAATATCAGGATGAGTAACAGTAATTGGCCCACCCATACGAATTTGTTCCTTAAATACCGGAATCACTGAGCCGCTTGAACCCAATACATTACCAAACCGCACCATAGTAAAACAGGTATTATTACCAAGCATGGCAGAAAATGTAGGCATTACACCCTGCGAACTATAAACATTCACCTGTTTTTCAACATTCAATGCCTGCAAAGCCATCTCAGCCAAACGCTTTGAAGCACCCATTACATTGGTTGGTCGTACCGCCTTATCCGTGGAAATCAATACAAAACGCTCAACGTTTGCCGCAATAGCTGCCTGGGCACAGGCCAATGTTCCCAATACGTTATTCACCAACCCCTGAGCAATATTTTTTTCAACCAAGGGTACATGTTTATAGGCAGCAGCATGATAAACCGTATTCACACCCTGCTCTTTCATGATGGAATAAATACCATTTAAATCTGTAACACTGGCTAAAACAGGCACTAGCTCAACAGCAATATTCAAGCTCTCTTTGGCAATCTCCAACTCGCGATCAATGCTATACAAATTAAATTCAGAATGATCCAGCAATACCAGTTTCAAGGGATGCAACTTGATCACCTGTCGCACAATTTCAGAGCCTATAGAGCCTCCAGCTCCAGTGATCATCACCACTTTGCCGGCAATACAAGCCGACATCAAATGTTCAATAGGTTGAACCTCTTGTCGACCTAACACATCAGCGATATCAACGTCCTGTACATCCTGCAATGTCATGCGGCCAGACGATAAATCCTCAAAGCTGGGCATCGTACGGATAGGCAAACCATATTGCTCAAGATCGGCGATAATTTTTTTACGTTCAAGGCGCGTTGCATTGGGCAAAGCCAATAATATTTCTTCAACGCCAAATTGTTCTATTGCCGAGGCAATATTACTGACCGGGTATATCGGCCTGCCATTAATTTCACCGCCGGCCGCCGCATTGGTATTAACAATAATGGCCACCGGATGATAATCACGCGTGTTATCCAGTACGGCCATTAATTCAGCCAACATTTTACCAGCACCATAAATTAATGCGGGCTTGCCATGCCCTGCCAAATGTTTTGGATGCGACTGGAATATATTGTGTAATGCCAACCGTAAACTAACACCATTTAGCCAGTGCTGGATAAAATAGCGCGAGCCGACTGCACACAGTGTAATAAACAAAAAATAGATAAAAGGCACTGAGCGTGGCAAAACATAACCGGGAAGCAACAGAGCATCTGCTGCCAGCAATGTCACTGAAGCCAGGCAAGCGGCTTTTATCATCGTCAAAATCGTCACACTGTTGATATATCGCAGTACAGCACGATAGAGACCCATACCGAGAAAAAATGGCAGCGTTGAACAGAGTGCCAATACCGCATAAATCAGCCAGGTATTTTCTGGCCCTTTCCACTGCCAATGGCCGTAACGCAAAAACATCGATGCCCATAAACTCAGGCAAATACAAATAGAATCAAAACCGACAGCAATAATTTGCTTTTGGTATCGTGGCAAGTTGGTAAAAAAGTAACGCATTATGCTTTTTTTAGCCTCTAACAATAAGGATTGATGTAACTTGCCTAACAATACAACTAAAAATATTTATGGTATTCATGCCAGATCCGCCTGCAAATCAGCAGCACCCGCCTTGTAATAAAGCGCGATGGCAAAGAGTGGCAAATAGGCAAGTACTACACCATAAACTCCCTGCAATTTTCCAGCAGCAACCAGCCAGGCAATGGGCAGCAAAAAGAAAATATTAATCCCTGCGATAGCTAATGAAACAACTTTATGGCTTTTTAAGCGTCGTGAAGCATACTGATAAGCATGACTGCGATGCGCCTGGGAAATTTTTTGCCGGCGCAGCAAACGTCGGAGCAACGTCACGGTAGCATCGATAATAAAAACACCTAAAAGAATCAGCCAACACCAAAAAAATTGCGCATTATCTTCTGAAGTATAAAGGGATAACAAACCCATAATAATACCCAAAAAACCACTACCCACATCACCCATAAAAATTTTAGCAGGCGGGAAATTCCAGCAGAGAAATCCTGCAACAGAGGTCGCCAACAACAGCGGCAAAACTACATCGTCATAACCTGAATAATATGAAAGAACTGAAAACCCTGACAAAACCGTAATGGCCTCGATGCTTGCGATGCCATCAATACCATCCATAAAATTATACAAGTTGAGCAGCCAGACCAGATAAATCACTGCCAACGTGTATTCCAATATCCAACAATCCATCACATAGCCAAACAGTGATATTTTGGGCAATCCTTGCAGGCAATACACTCCCAATACTGCTGCTGCAAAATGCGCAACCAGTCGCAACCTCACTGAAAGGCTATGATAATCATCAATAAAACCGACTATAGCAATAATAGCACCAGCGCCAGCAATACCTGCCAATGCATACAGCGGCAAAAAACCCAACCACCATAACACTGGGCAAATCAGCAGAAATGCCAATACAAAAGCCAATCCACCACCACGGGGAGTTGGCATAACATGAGAACTTCTTACACCCGGCGTATCAACCAAACCCAGCGTGTTAGAAAAATGACGGATAGCTCCCGCACCCATCACACCGATAAAAAAACCGGTTGCAAGAATTATTAATAATAAAGAATGGCTCATAACTTGATCATCCCATTTCCAAAAACATTTTTTTGAACGATTGCTCAACAGTCAAGGGAGGCTGCCAATCCAGCTGTTGTTTAGTCAGTGTTATATCCACCTCCAAATCACCCAGCAGTCGATCAGCCATATCTTTCTTTCCCAAGAATGATAAACCCCATTTCAACAAGCAAACCGGAACAGGGACGGATCTGTCAGGCTTGCCGACACCTTGGGCCAAATAGGCAACTAATCCCGATGTACTCAGGGGCTGATCATCACTGACCAGAAAAACCTGCCCAAAGGATTTTGTATTGCCTATACAAACCCTGATCAAATCAGTCAGGTTATATAAACTGACCATACTTCTTCTATTTTTAACCAACTTGAAGGGCAACGGAATTCCCTTTTTTATAGCTTTTATCAGTACATCCAGATTGCCTTTTACCTGACCACCATAAACCAATGGCGGCCTGATCACCGTCATTGCCATTGTGCTATTAGCTGTAGCTTTAAATAATGCCTGTTCCGATTCATATTTGGAAATGCCATAAGCATCCTGGGGAGCTGGTTGCGATTGAGAAGTATAAGGTGTACCGAAAGTTTGCTCACCGTTCACCTTGATAGAGCTGATATGTATAAATTGTTTCACGCCTGCCCCAATAGCCTGACGCGCCAGATTAACAGCGCCATCAACATTCACCACACGAAATTCATTCAAGGGATTATCGCTGGCATCGTGCATCACATGAACACGGGCAGCCAGATTCACCACTACATCAATCCCATTTAAAGCGAGAGACCATTCTGTAGCGCCTTCCATTGCAGGAATGATACGATGATTCTCAATAGCGATACCTTTCAGCCTTTTGGCCTCATTGCGAATAACCGGAAAAACCTCATACCCCGCTGTTTGCAGTAATTTACACAAATAACTACCGACAAAGCCGGATGCACCTGTAACCAATATATTCACAACAAAACCCCTGGAATAATCATTTCAACAAAACATGCCTGACAGATATTATTTAGGTATAAATCCATGGCTTGAAGCCTCGCAACACCCCATGGCACTAGCAGGCCTTCTTATTATAGATTTTACAAAACACTATGCTAGACTCCCTGCTTTATACACCAATTTTGAATAAACAATTATGTCTTTTTTGGCTATCCCTGAAAAATCTGCCATTGTCAGCACTTATATACTCGCCTTTCTTTTCTGCCTGCCGTTTGCTGGCACCAAAGAACTGTTTCTATTTGTCCTTGGTGCACAACTGGTATTTATAGTTCTGGTTTTTATCTGCTTCCGAAAAGATGCCCCTTCGTTATTGATGACCTTTAAAAAAAATTACCCGATAACAGGGTATCTGTTCATCGCCTGGTTCATAGCCACCCAAATTTCATTACTTTTTGTTTTTAACAGTGATGCCAATGGCTGGCAAAGGGCATTTGCGGTTGCGCGGCAACTGTTTATTCTCATTGAAATAGGTTATTGCATCTCCCTCATGCGTTTCATTCTTATATCTCGCCAATCCTTTCTGCATTTACTGCTAAGTTTTGGCATGGGTTTTGTTGGCCTGGCACTCCTGCATTTTGCCATATTATATTGGGGTCCTGCCTGCGAGTCAGAAACCTGGCTTAAAGATCCCTTTTTATCGCCTAACATGCGTGATATAGGTGATCTCGCCACTGCCGCCATTGCCATTTTCAGCGTAGCGTTTTGCTGCAGGCAAAAACAGGCACAGGTTTATCTGTTTCTCGCCTTATTCACTGTCAGCTGGGCCTACCTGTTATGGAGCGGCGGCAGAACTGCCATTGCCTCTGCATTCATTGTGAATGTACTAACCCTGCTGGTTTTTCGCGTCTATGGCAATTTGTCCATGAAAAAAATACTTATGACCGGCCTTGCCATTCTCGTGGCTTATTTTTTGTGTGTACAATTTACGCTGTATGACTGGAATGGCCTTGTACGCTATTCGCATGAATGGCAACAAAATGACACGGAATTTAAAGGCGATATCACCAGCGGCCGACTGGAAATGTGGATATGGTCTTTCAAGGCATTTTTGCAAGCACCGTGGCTTGGTCAAGGTCCCTTTGGCTTCTACTTTATACCTGAACGTTTTGCTCACCAGTTTTGGCATGACCATCCACACAATCTGGTCATTCAATGCCTGATTGAATGGGGCGTCATTGGCACCGCATTTTTCCTGGCTTTTCTGGCAGCGCTTGCCATAAAAGGTATCCAGCAAATCAAAGCCATGACCGTTTCTTACAATACCGATTTTTTGGCTGCTGCCGGTGTAGTATTGATGCTAACTCTGGGGAGTATTACTGGCGGGAGTTATTGGGATTTTCAACCGGTGGTTATATTAGTCACTGCCTTTGCCTGTTTCCCTTTTTTAACACAGTTACTCAATCAAACTCCGCCGAGACTGTAAAAGCGCAATCGCCGTACATGACCATCGAAGTAACTTCTGAATAACTGCTTTTTGTCATTGTTGAAATGACAGTGATTCAGGGCTTCCATAAATGTAAAAATTAAGCGTATACAATAAAAAAACCGGATAAAATTGACTACGCTTTTTCAATAGCGCGATATGTCAACATTATCAATATCAACGATACAACAACACTGGCAAAAACCAGGCCTTGTATAGCCGCCTGCCAGACACAGAATGTGATCAACACAAAAGCTGCCATTGCTGCTGTCAATTTTATATGCAGTAATTTTTTAATCGAATGCATTTCATAATAATAAGCCTGTAACATATAGGACACTGCATTCAGTAATGCCACTAAAAAAAGCCACGGCAATAACCAGGAATATTCGCGATAACTCTCACCTACAAGCCAGCTGAAAATCCACCCGTGCAATAACTGCAAAGTCATAAATGCCAGAAATATTAAACCCAGTGCGAATGCAATATATTGAGATTTTACATAGTGGGTATCAGCCTCTCCCTTGGCAAACAACAAGGGATAACAATAGTTAACCGCCGATTGCAAAACCATATAAACCGGCATAAATCCAATCTGGAACAACACAAAGTACGCGCCCAGATAAGCCTCCCCATGAAACCATTCCAGGGCAATACGCTCATAAAACGTCAGAAACCAGACAAGAATACCAATATAAATGGCTGTATAACCTGCAAAAGCATTGGCCGGCAACAATGCCTCTACTGACTCGAGAGTTACATTGTGGATTCGGGAAAATATATAAAGATCATAAATAACAGCCGACATAAAACCCAAAGAAAATCCAATCATGATCGCCAAAACAGATTGCTGCCAAAAAACAAAGAGCAACAAGGCCAATAAAAAGCGAACCCACTGCATTAAATTAACATGAATAGCGCAAGCCAGACGATTACCTGTGGCTGATAAAAAAGCTTCTCCCACCGTTGAACTGGCGAGAAAAAACATAAATAACATACCGGCCAAAAATTCATGCCAATGTGCTTCAGACAAATAATAAAAGGAAAATATAAACACCAGCAGGAAAATAACAGCCAGCGGTTTGGATGACTGGATGATTAATTGTACACACACCATTTTTTGCTGTGTGATTTTTTCAGAGTAGCGCAATATAGCAGCCGCTAACGATTCTTTTACAACGTACTGAAATAAAGTTGCCAATGTTACATATAATGCAACGCGACCATAATCAACCGGTGAAACATAATAGGAAAGAATCGATACACCCAGTACAGCACCAACCGCACTGAACAAATAACCTATGTAATGTATAAGGGCTTTTTTCACATTAATATCATACTAAAGTTTTTAACTATCAATTAACTACGTAATTTCATAAAAGGCCTTTCTATAAAAATATAAAGCAATGCGCTAACAATAAAAATAAATGGCAATGAACATACCCCCAATATCAACGCATTTGAAAAATGGAATATATGGTCAAAAATTTCCGCATCCTTTAATAACACCAACACAAATATCAAAACAATAGGATGAATCAGATACATCGAATACGATAATTGCGAAAAGGGAAACAACGGTTTCGATGACAAAATTTTGCCAATAATACCACCCAAACCATAATTGAATAGTGATGTTAGCACAATCAAGGCAACTGCAAATCCAAATACATGCCGGTGAAACACATGGAACACCCAATTCACCATGAACGGTATTTCCTGTTCGGAACCCAGAGGCATAAAACTAAACGAAGCAAAGATGCCTAATGCCAGAATTGCCAAACCATTACTTCGTGTCGGCGTCATAAACCGCTCAAGGGCATCCTGATAATACACGTAAATATAGGCCAATATCACTCCACTCATGAGTGCCCCGTATCGCGTATAAAGATTATCGTAAACTGCCTCCCAATAGTCGGGAGAAATTGAACCTGGACCAGCAAGAAACACATCTTTTTGCATCAAAAAATCAGGATTTTGGATAAAAATTATTCCGGGGATAATCAGAGATAGCAGATACAATGCCAGCAAACATAAAAATTTATGATCAATTTTATAAAATGCAAAACCCAGAAAAAGACTAAACAAAATATAAAATTGTTCTTCTACAGCCAAACTCCATGTATAGGATAAATAACCCTGGTCTTGAAGATCGAGAAAATTATTCAGGTAAAAAGCAAAAAACCACAAGTATTCCTTATGCTGAAAAGCCGTAAATGCACAAAGCAATAAAAGCAGATAATACACAGGTGCAAGACGCAAAAAGCGCCGCAGCAAAAAACGTTTTACATTAATGGCATTATTTTTGACATGCTCTTTAAAAAGCATTTGGCCAATAAGAAAACCACTGATAACAAAAAAGGCGTCAACACCTCTATCACCTACAATGATCCACTGCAAATACCATGGCATCTCTCTCACAAATTCCAGTGCAGTACCCTCATAACCCGTACTAATTGCAACCATGGCATGAAAAATCAGCGTATAAATAATGGCAAGGCCTCGAATACCATCAACCGCACTAAATCTATCATGAGGGCGAATGAAAATATCTTTAGCATTTTCAAGAAAATTGAATGCATTCTTAAAATGGGCAAGGCGATTTTTGTTAATATCCATCTAATTTCCTGCTGTTTTTTTATTATTTTTAGCTGTCAGTGTCTTTATGTGAGCTTCAGGAAAGCACTAAATGCACTTCGCTGATCTACTCTTACAACGTATCTGCAAACATACCTTAAACTTATTAATTCAATTAAACATCTATAAAAACAGCTCTAGAATTATAAAAGTGAAATTACTGATATTTAAGGAAGCTCTGAATAACTCATTTTTGTCATTCTGAACGAAGTGAAGAATCTTTTTAATTCAAGCAGTTAGATTTCTCACTACGTTCGAAATGACAGTTATTCAGAGACGCCTTAAAAAATCGACTCCTTAAAAAATCGATTCCCTAAATAACACTCTATCTATAACTCACAAAAACACTAAGGCCGCAACTTCATAAATGGCCGCTCAATAAACATAAATGCCAATGCACTAAAGAAAAAAATCGGGATCAGCGAACAACCGAAGACCATCCCTATATTTCCCCATGTTATCTCCTGTATATGCCCCGAAGCCTTCAGCATAATAGCCACTCCCAAAATGATAGGCATATGCAACAGGTAAGCTGAATAGGATAATTGTGAAAAGGGGAACAGTACCGGGAACGACAAAAATCTATTCACAATTCGCCCCAACCCATAAGGGAACAGGCAAATCAGAACCAGCAATGCGATACAACACGAAAAAATATTCCGGTACGCTATATGAAAAAGATACAGTAACCATGCAGGTGATGTGGCACCCGTATAGAAAGGAATACACCACATAGTCAACAGTAAACAAAGAAGAATAAACAGTATCGCATTGCTGCGAGATACCGTCATGAATCTCTCCAGCGCAGACCAGTGGTATACATATAAATATCCGAGAATAACACCAACGATAATGGCTCCGTAACGCGTGTATAAATTATCGTAAATAATCTCCCAATACCTGTCGCCTATACCATGTGGTTCAAGGAGCAACACATCACCATTAAGGAGTAATTCAGGATAGACTATAAATAACACCGCACGAATCACAAAAGACATGAAAAACATACCCAACAACAATGCCAATTTATGTTTAACCCGGTAAAAGAAAAACACCAGAAACAGACTGAAAAGAATATAAAATTGCTCTTCTACAGCCAGACTCCAGGCAAACGCCATATGGTTATTCTGGTTATCGAGAAAATTATTGAGATACAAAGCATAAACCCCGGCATGTATTGGCTGAAAATTCGGCATAATGGCGAGGTAAAGTAAAATAGCTGAATAGTATGCTGGTGTAAGACGTAGCCACCGGCGAATGTAAAATCGTTTCAGGTTAATGGAACCGTTTTTCTGGTGTTCCCTGAAAAGTAACTGGGCGATGAGAAAACCACTGATGACAAAAAAGGCATCAACACTTAAATCTCCCATCAGAATCCATTGCAATTCAATCGGTGCATTATGAATAAAATCATCAAACGCTGAACTAAATAAAATTTCTAACATCATCATACTGTGAAACAGGAATATATAGAGCAGTGATAATCCACGAATTCCATCAATCATGGAAAACCGCTCACTGGGCCTGATAAATATATCCCGGAAATTTTCAACAGGATTGTATGCTGATTGTAAACGCTGGAGAAATTGTCTCACATCAGCACCTTATTGACTGCGCAGTTTCATAAAGGGGCGCTCCACAAATACATACATTACACTGGACACCATCATCGTTGGTATCAGGGACACCGCAAAAACGATAATCCCGTTTTGGTAAGATATGCCATCAATAATTCCATAGCCTTTTAAATTCAGGTAGCAAAATGCAATTACCGGTAACTGCAAGAGATACATGGAATACGTCAGCTGCGATACCGGATAAAAAAATCGACATGATAAAAACCTGTTCAACGCAACACCAGGGCCTTTATCCAGCAAACATAACATCATGATAAACATCACCCCTAGTGAAAATAAATTCCGGTGTGCCCCATGATAAAAATAAAGTAATAATCTTGGAGTGGACTCTCCGGAATAGACTGGCAAGACCATTACAAGGACAAACAAGGCAAAAGCAACTACCGACATAGACGTACATCGGGCATGCGTCATAAACCGGGAAACTTTTTCCCAGTGATACACATAGAGATGCGCAAGAATAATTCCTAACACAATAGCGCCATAACGTGTATGCAAATTGTCGTAAATGATTTGCCAATATTCATCTCCCACACGGCTTACATGGGTAATCAAAATATCAACGGGTAATACGATCGATGGATTAGTCAATAACAAACAAAACAAAATAACAAACGACAACATGAATAAGGCGATCAAAAAAGATAATTGATGCTTTATTTTAAAAAACACAAAGGCCACAAAAAGACTGAATACCAGGTAGAACTGTTCTTCAATCGCTAAACTCCATGCAAAATGAATGTAGTTATGCTTGATCGGAATATAATTATTAACATAAAAAACAAATGCCCAGAGATATATCTTCTCAACATAGGGAGAAGCTGTGAGGGCCGTCAACAGGATGATCACATAATATGCAGGGGTGAGTCGCCAGAAGCGGCGCAAAAAAAACCGTTTCAGGTTAATCTTTTGGGTTTTGTTATATTCCCGAAATAACATCTGCCCAATCAAAAAACCACTAATCACAAAAAAAAGATCAACTGCCTTATCACCCGCCAGCATCCACCGGAGATACCAGGGAACTTGCTGGATAAACGGCTGAAATTCACTTTTAAAGCCCAATAAAAATGCCCATAACGAGTGCGTTAACATGACATGGAACATTCCGAGGCAACGCAAGCCATCCATAAATAACATACGATCATTTTCAGAGTGATAGATATCCCTGAAATTGGCTCGAATATTAAATGCTGTTTTAAGTCGACTATTGTTATTATTATTCATTAAAGGCTCTATTTTTTACTCTCTACGCCAACGCGTACCTTCACGCGAATCTTCGAGAACAACTCCCTGCGATAACAGGTCCATCCTGATCTTGTCAGCCAGGGCATAATCCTTGGCCAGTTTGGCAGCCACACGATCAGCAATTTTTTGCTCTATCGCTGCTGCACTCAAATCTTCCTTTGCACCTGCCTGCAAAAAGGTTTGCGGATCTTCTTGCAGAAAACCTAACAAATCACCAAAGGCTTTCAGCTCTTCGATTTTTTGTTGCGCCGCTTCGCCATTATTGATATCACGCACCAGACCATACATTACAGCAAGGCCTTCACGCACATTAAAATCATCATCCATATTTTCTGCGAAGACTTTGTAGGATTCAGTTTTTTGTAATTCCGCAAGGCTCAGCGCAGGAATTGCCTCATACCCCAGCAAACACTTATAGAATCGTTCAAGCCCGGCCTTGGCTTCTTTCAGGTTATCTTCCGAATAATTGATCGGGCTGCGATAGTGGCTGGAAATCAAAAAATAGCGCACGATTTCAGGATGGTATTTATCCAGGATTTCACGGATGGTAAAAAAGTTGCCTAACGATTTCGACATCTTTTCATTATCAACCCGCACTGCACCCGCATGCATCCAGTAATTGACATACTTTTTGCCGGTTGCGGCTTCCGATTGCGCAATTTCATTTTCATGATGCGGAAAAGGTAAATCCGGGCCACCACCGTGGATATCGAAAGTATCACCCAAACAACACGTTGACATTGCAGAGCATTCAATATGCCAACCGGGCCGACCCTTGCCCCACGGTGATTCCCAATAAACCTCGCCTTCTTTCGCCGCTTTCCACAAAGCGAAATCACGCGGATCACGTTTGGCTTCTTCAACATCGACACGTGCACCTGCCTGCAAGTCATCCAGGTTCTTGCGCGCGAGCTCACCATATGTCGGGAATTTTTCTACGGCATAATACACATCACCATTACTGGCAGAATAGGCAAAGCCCTTGCTTTCGAGAGTTTTTATCATGGCGATAATGTCAGCGATATAATCCGTAGCGCAGGGTTCGTGATTGGGAGACAACACACCCAGACGTTTTTCGTCCTCATGCATAGCCTTGATAAACCGCTCAGTCAAAGCGGTATAAACCTCACCATTTTCATTGGCACGGTTTAAAATCTTGTCGTCGATATCAGTGATGTTTCGCACATAATTCACCTCATAACCACTGGCACGCAAATAACGCACAATGACATCAAAGGCGACCAGCACGCGTGCATGACCCAAATGACAATAATCATAAACAGTCATGCCACACACATACATATTCACCTTGCCTTCCTGCAAGGGTTTGAACGCATCTTTTTGTCGTGTCAGTGTATTGTAGATCTTCAGCACTGTTTATACCTTTAAATCAATCGTTCTGTTAAACACAGGGTGGCCTTCTTTATGATCATAACGATCAGCCACAAAATAACCTTCACGCTCAAACTGGAACACAGTTTCGGGTGCGCAATTCACTACTGCAGGTTCCAGCCAGCAATGCTCTAACACTTGCAATGAATCAGGATTGACATGACTTAGAAAATCTTCATCTCCCTTATCTGGCGATTCATGGTTAAACAGGCGATGATATAAACGCACTTCCACTTTTTGGCTTTTAGTGGCAGAAACCCAGTGGATAACGCCACGCGGTTTTATCTCTTCAGGTGGATTGGCACCTACGGTTCCAGGCACCAGCGAAGCCTGGATTTCAACGATCTCGCCATTGGCATCTTTGATGACAGCTTCAGCCTTGATCACATAAGCCCCACGCAAACGCACGTAATCGCCAATCACCAAGCGTTTGAATTTTTTACGGCTTTGCGTGGTATCTTCCGAAAAGTCGGCTTTATCAATATAAATTTCTTGGGTGAACGGCACTTCACGCTCACCCATTTCTTCACGATTCGGGTGATTATGCACCTTCAGAATTTCAACCTCTTTATCGAAATTACTGATCACTACTTTTAATGGATGTAATACACACATTGCGCGTGCAGCGTTATCATTCAAATCATTACGAATTTCAAACTCCAGCTGTGCCACATCGACCACACCATCGGTTTTTGCCACTGCAAGGCCATTACAAAAGTTACGCAATGCACGCGCACTATAGCCCCTGCGCCGCATACCGGAAATGGTAGGCATGCGCGGATCATCCCAGCCATTCACCACTTTCTCATCCACCAACTGTTTCAGCTTACGCTTGCTGGTCACGGTGTAATTGATATTCAAGCGGCCAAATTCATATTGTTTCGGCTTGGCTGGCACGGGCAGGTTTTCTATAAACCATTCATACAACGGGCGATGATCCTGGAATTCCAGCGTGCAAATCGAATGGGTAATACCTTCAATGGCATCTTCCTGGCCATGGGCATAATCATAACTGGGGTAAATGCACCATTGTGTCCCTGTTTGGTGGTGTGCCTGATGGCGGATGCGATACAGGATAGGATCACGCAAATTCATGTTCGGTGATGCCATATCAATTTTGGCGCGCAATGCGGCTGCACCTTCCGGGAATTCCCCGTTTTTCATTTTTGCAAACAGTGCCAGGTTTTCTTCCACTGAACGATTACGATAAGGGCTGTCTTTACCCGGCCTTGTCGCCCAGCCACGGTATTCACTGGCCTGCTCGGGGCTTAACTCACATACATAAGCTTTGCCGGCCTTGATCAAATGAATGGCCCAGTCATAGAGTTGCTGGAAATAGCTGGAGGCATATCGCACATCACCTGCCCATTTAAAACCCAGCCACAACACGTCTTCCTGGATAGCATCCACAAATTCCTGGTCTTCCTTGGCAGGGTTCGTATCATCAAAACGCAAATTGCATTCACCGCCAAATTCTTCTGCAAGGCCAAAATTCAGGCAAATCGATTTGGCATGGCCAATATGCAAATAGCCATTCGGCTCTGGCGGAAAACGCGTGATGACCTTGCCGCCGTGGGTATTATTGGCGATATCCTGTTCGATAATCTGGCGGATAAAATTGTGCGACCTGGCAGGAGCTTCTGCAGTGGCGGTATTGTCGGACTCGTTAACGCTCATAAAAAGCTTTCCCTTAATCGGGTTAGTCAACCTGAATTGGTTTCAAGAAAATGGCAAAACGGCTATTATACGCAATCATTTACTCTGTACACACTAAAAAGGTATTTATACATGATTACTCTGCACACCAACTTTGGCGACATCGAAATTGAGCTAAACACCGAAAAAGCACCCAAAACTTGTGCCAATTTCCTTGAATATTGCCAAAGTGGCTTTTATAACGGCACCATTTTCCACCGCGTCATCAATGATTTCATGATTCAGGGTGGCGGTTTTGATCAAGACATGAAACAAAAAAATGGCAACCCGACTATCGATAATGAAGCCGATAACGGCTTGAAAAACGAAGCGGGTACACTTGCCATGGCACGCACCATGGATCCACACTCCGCCAGCTCACAGTTTTTTATCAATGTAAAAAACAACAGCTTTTTGAACCATAGCGGCAAAAATGCCCAGGGTTGGGGTTATGCCGTATTTGCTAAAGTCACCAATGGCATGGATGTGATCGATAAGATCAAAGCCGTAAAAACCGGATCCAATGGCATGCACCAGGATGTTCCGAAAGAGCCTGTAATTATCGAAAGCGTGACTGTTGCCTGAGCTCAAACACTCAATGAGCCTGCGCTTCATTTCCGATTTACATCTTGATGAAAAACGCCCGGAAATTTGCCGGGCGTTTTTTCATTATCTGGATAATCTGCCCGCAGATACTGAAGCGCTGTATATTCTCGGTGATTTTTTTGAAGTATGGATTGGTGATGACGACGACTCACTCTTCCACCACAGCATTTGTGCCAAACTAAAAGATAAAACTTCTTCAGGCTTGCCTATTTTTTTTATGCACGGCAATCGTGATTTTCTGGTAGGCAAATACTTTGAACTGCGCACCGGCTGCATCCTGATTCCCGATCCACTGGTGATAGAGTACCAACAACAAACCTATTTACTCATGCATGGTGATACTTTATGCACCGAAGATACTGCCTATGCATCCTTTCGTGCGTATATTCGCAACCCGGCAACTCAGGCAGAATTACTGAAGAAAACCCTGCAGGAACGCCGCGTTATTGCCCAACAATTACGTGAAACCAGCCAGACTGAAAGCAGTAATAAATCTGCCGACATTATGGATGTCACACAAAGTGAAGTGACACGCGTCATGCAAAATAATCACGTCCAAACATTAATCCATGGGCACACTCACCGCCCTGCGATTCACACAGTACTTATCGACAATAAACCGGCTGAGCGTATTGTGTTAGGTGACTGGCACACACAAGCCTGGGAGCTGGTTCTTGAACAACATTCCCGCGAACTTAAATCTTTTCCGATTGATTCCTGACACACTCAATCGAAGTAGAGGCTATTGAAAATGCAAAGACCTGTTTGGCTTTTGAGTATGGATTCCGATCAATTCTATTCTGCCCCTACTACCACTGCTACGCTAAAAGCCTATTATCAGCAATACGGTAAAAATACTGCTCAACAATCTATTGAATTAGTGCATTTTGAAAACAGCGAACATGTACTGCAATGGCAAGAAAAATGGCATAACGAAATTATCCGTCAAGCCCAATCTGCACTGGATGACGGCCTGCAACCGATAATAGGCCTGAGTTTTTATACCTGGAATGCCGCTGATTTTTTAAGCCTTATTGCCAGCATCAAACAAAGCCTGCCGCAAATATTGATCATTGTAGGTGGGCCACATGTACAACAAGCCGAAGATTATTTAGGCGAAGATCCTATTGACCTGATTATATTAGGTGAAGGCGAAAGAACTTTTACTGAAATCCTTGATGCGCAGGATAACGACTTTTCTAACATAAAAGGCTTGGCTTATCTCAATGCAGAAGGCACCATCCATAAAACCGGCGAACGCGAACGCATTAAGGATTTAAACGAAATTCCCAGTTTTCTTAATGCCATAAAGCTCACAGATGAAAACGGCAAACCTTTATACAAATCCATATCTTATGAAACCAGCCGTGGTTGCCCGTTTAAATGCGCTTTTTGTGAATGGGGTACTGGTGCTATCGGCACCAAAATGAACCAGTTTTCACTCGAGCGAATAAAATCCGATTGGGAAGCCATAGTTCAGGCCGGTATAGAAAATATCTGGCTGGCCGATTCCAATTTCGGCGCATTGAAAGAAGACCTGGAAAAAACCCACTTCATTTGCGACCTGAAAAAACGCTATGAATTACCGCGAACGTTTGCAACTTCCTGGTCGAAAAAACACAGCCCTCGCGTTCAGGAAATTGTACTATTACTCAACCAAAATGGCTTGCTGCCCCATTATCAACTGGCATTACAAACTCTCACGCCTTTAGCACTAGAGCTAAGCAATCGCACCAATATGGCCGCCAATAAATACGAACCGATTGCCAAAGAAATGGCTAAAGCCGGCGTGCCGATAGCGGCAGAACTCATCTGGGGTTTACCCGGTGACAATTTAAACGACTTTGAAACCAATCTCGATACCCTGCTGGCCACCTTCCCTAACATAAACATCTTTGCTTATACGTTATTACCAGGCACCGAATTTTACAAAAAACGTCATGAATACAAAATTGAAGCCATTCCGGTAGCAGGCTATGGCAAAGCCAAAGGTGAATATGTGGTAGGTTGCCATACCTTTGACAAAGAAGAAGGCATAGAAGGCTACTTCCTCATCACAGCGCATATTATCCTTATCCACGGCCACCTGATTCCTTTAAGCACCCGTTATCTGGCGCTTGAAAGCAGCATTCCGGTTTCTACCCTGTTACGTAAGGTACTTTATGCCTTGCTCGACAGCCTAAAAGATGAACTCAGCGAAATTGATTTATCTAACAAAATGAATGTGTACGAAAATCGCAACCGTATTTATGTCGCCCTTTTCAATCAATTCGATACCACATTTGCAGTGATCGAAGAAACCATGCTCAACTGGCTGAAACAACACAATGCCGACCACACACTCATTGCAAAAAACCATGCCCACTTGCAACTCGATAAAGCACTGGCACCCATGACCGGGCAAAAATCACTGGCCAACTACCACTTTAACTTTAACGCGAAAAGTGTGTATCAAGAACTGGAAGCCATGGAATTACCGGCCGATGCCATCTATCAACAAGGGAAAACTCTCAGCATAGAAACGCCGGGCGGAATTGGTGAAATCCTGAAAGGCCCTGAAGGTGGCAACTGGTTAAAAGGCCGGATTATTGAAGCCGTGGAACAGGTTGTTACTTTTCCTTGAAAAAGCTCAGAATTGAATGGCACTTACATAGCCTGCTTATAGCCTCCACTATAAAATAGGGGAGGTGGCACAAAGTGCCGGAGGGGTCATTTTCCAGTTTTTACCCCTCTGTCGCTACGCGACATCTCCCCTGTTTTACAGGGGAGACTAAATCTTGCCAAACTTTTTATGCCTACGAAAGTGCCATTCAAAAAAGAGTAAAACCATTTTTATCACTTTAACCCCTTCATGAATTCAGGATAAACTCCGTGAAGAATGTTTAAGGTACCTCTGAAAAACTAACTTGCTTGTTCAGGCCGCGTTAAATTTTCTGAGATTCCTTAACGAAACCGGGCAAGAAAACAACATCACCTATCAGGTTTACTTCGATTCGAACCGCAAATAAGGCTCAAGCAATTGTGGCCACTGCTCACCCCAACAACATCCATGGGTAAAATCCGGCACGGTGATTATCTGTATATTTTCCTTATGAGCAAATCTTGCACGATAAGCCTCCGCAACTGCCAAAGGCAGATTGTCATCATCTTCACCCACAAAATGAATTTGTGGTATTTGCTCAAGCTGACCAGAAAAATCAGCAGGATTAAGCGATCCCTTCAACGGTGAAAGATGATGTAATTGACACCAGAAAACCGGCTCTATATTACCCGCCACGGTAACCAATAACCTAACATCGTCACGTCGGGCTGACACTAACGCAGCAATTGCACCGCCACCGGAAAATCCTGTCAAACGGATATTACTTGCGCCCGACTTAAGCTTCAAATCATCAATCGCAGCATTAACAGCAGCCACTACCTTCTCGGAAAATCGCCTGTCAGTCCAGTCAGCGACATTGCAGACTTTGTCATTATCCGCCTCAATATACTGGCAAGGCCTGGCAATGTACGCCACATTATCCTCGGTGGATTTAGCGGCCATTTTTAATGCTACAGGATTGATTGGCGTCGGATCTAACGAAGGTTGTGTGCGTGAAAACCAGGCCAAACCATCACCCTCAATATAAACATCAAGCATGGCATTGCCCGAAACATGGCTCGAAACATGGCCCGAAACATGGCCTGAAGCATTGCCCGACGCATTGTCGGCAAATCGAAAATAAGTCACCAAAGGGAATGTCGGCGTATTGATGATGGCCTTTTGCAATTGCGCTTGTGCGGATAAAACATCCGCTGAAGCAATACGCTGCTCTGGCGTCAAATAATGTGAACATCCGCTGCCGAAACCCATAACCAGCAACAATGTGCATAACGCTATTTTATGTAATTTCATTACAGGCATATTCTCTGTTTGAATATTCTGGACCATCGAAGATACCCAAAGATTCACTTTTTATATTGCATAAAAAAAGCGGCAGGAATCACTTCATGCCGCCCTGGATCAAACACAAACTATCAAGCTTCTTTGGTTTTAGGCTTGGCTTTGGCTTTAGGTTTTGCAACTTTCACTGGCTCACCTTCAACCGCTTCTGCCTTGGGTTTAGCTTTCGCTTTTGCTTTCGGCTTTTCTTCCGTAGTTTCGGGAGTTTCCGCTGCTTCTGCAGAAAGCGCAGGCACCAAATCACCTAACACCGTCAATAAAGGTTGTAAATCTTGCTCGTAGATTCTCCAGCGCTCTACCGATGATTTATAGATCGGCTGACGTACCTGTGTAACGCTGGCAGTGCGAATATTACGTTCAGTTTTATGCGATTCCAGGCAAGCATCATTCCACTCAAGACCACAATATTCGATAAGCTTGCGCGCCTGGTTTTCATTATCACCCACCAACTCTTCATATTGCACTTCGTAGAAAGTACCTTGAGGCAATACTTTTTTCCAGTGGTTCATCAGATCAACATAATCACAATAAAACTCACCCAGTTCTTTTAAATCGTAACTGAAATATTGGCCACGATTAAATATCTTGGTGAAGCACGAAAGCGAGGTATCCACCGGATTACGTTTTACATGCACAATCTTCGCGTTAGGAAGAATTAAATGAATCAAGCCCAGATACAAAAAGTTAGCCGGCATTTTATCAGTAATATGCGCAGCATCAGCAGAACGCTGGCGCACACTGGCAATATACTGTTCACCCAGTGCTTTAAAATCTTTCGTTGTATAGGCTGAAATATTAAACGGATAAATGGATTTATCAGCGCCCATTTGCTGATGGCTCATGCGTGTCATTTCTGGCAATTCACCCGCACCAAATACTTGCGGATGACTGGCAATAATTTGCTCGGTCAGGGTTGTACCAGAACGCGGCATTCCCAATACAAAAATTGGCACATTACTGTCACATCCTGCATGTTCAAATTTCTTGAACAGATCCGCATTGAATACTTCTTTTATTTGCTTAATGAGGTTGGAATGCGCGCTAGAGCTATATTCAAAAGTTTGGCGCTTTAAACGACAACCAATAGCAAAGTGCTCAAAAGCTTTATCAGCCTCTTTCAAATCGTCATAACATTTACCCAATGCAAAATGGATAGACATCGATTTTTTACGCGGCATGTTCGGCGCGTTTTTCAGCAACTCTTCCAGTGCACCAATATGCTTGTCACCTTTCTTGGCCTTTCTTACTTGTGCCAGGGAAGCAAAAGCCACGATAGAATCAGGATCGTATTCCAGTGCCTTATTAAACATTGCCTCGGACTCTTCCATGCGCCCTTGTTCCATCATTAACGTACCGATACCGCTCAAGGTACTTTGATGCTCAGGTTTGATTTCTAACGCCTTTTTAAAGGCTATCTCCGCATTATCAGCAAATCCACCTTCCATTAAAATGCCACCTAAAATACTGTAACCTTCAGCACTTTCAGGCTCTATCTCAATCGCCTTTCTTACCGCTTTTTCTGCAGCCTCCAGGTTATGTTTTTCCTGATGTAATTTGGCAATACCTATATAGGCTTCGGGATAATCTTTCTTGAATTTAAGGGCATTTTGATAAGCCACACCCGCCTTGTCATATTGCTCCAAACCAAAAAACGCAGCCCCAATATTGCAATGGGCTTCGGCATATTGCGGATTCTTTTTCAAAGCCTGCAATAAGGCTACCACCGCCTCATCAAACCGGTCTGATTCAGTCAGCGTAGCGCCTAAATTACTCATCGCTTCAATATAATCAGGATTAATATCTAACACTTTTTTATATTGAGCAATGGCGCCTTCCTTATCCTTGCGATCACGCATGATACTGCCAAGGTTATTTAACGCAGGAGCCAGTCTAGGATTAAGCTTGACGGCCTGTAGTTGGCATTTTTCAGCATTATCCAGATCTTCCTTGTCATAATAGGCAATACCGAGGTTGCTGTGCGCGCTCGGCAAATTAGGCGCCAACTCTACGGCTTTTACCATACTGCAGGGC
>CAZTZY010000029.1:0-28787 GCA_964617765.1 uncultured Spongiibacteraceae bacterium | reverse complement strand
CATCCCTGTTCGTTAAAAGGCCCGGCGTGGGTAATATGGCAGATGCTGCCATCCTGGATGCTAGTGCGTTGGCCAATGCGGATGCGGTGCATATCGCCGCGAATAATCGCTCCTGGCCATACGGAGCTGTCGGCACCGAGAACCACGTCGCCAATGATCGAGGCATTGCGATCAATAAATACCCTTTCCCCAATTTCGGGAATATGGCCTTCGAATGGGCGTATAGAGTTGTCGCGGTCTTCGTGTTTCAAGGTTAAAATCACATTTTTTCAAAAATAAAGACCCTACTATGCAACAGGCCAGCCTTTCATTACCAGAATTTTCCAAAATCGATATTGCCAGTATTGAGGCGCATTTGGCGGCGTCATTAAGCGCAAATCGCCAGCAAGTGCAGCAATTAATCGGCCAAAGTTCACCCACATGGCAAAATTTTGCCCAGCCTGTCCAGTCGATGGATATGGCAATAGAAGATTTTTGGGCACCAATCAGTCATTTGAACGCAGTGCAAAACAGTGACGCGCTACGCGATGTTTACCAACGTTGTATTGCCATGCTGACAGAGTACAGTTCAGAACTGGGGCAAAACGAAGAATTATATAAAGTGTATAAAAATCTGAAGGAATCTGGAGAGTTCCAATCTTACAACTCTGCGCAACAGCAATGGATTAAAAAGGCGCTACGTGATTTTCATTTGTCCGGTGTAGATCTTGAGCCGTCTAAAAAGCAACGGTTTAAAGATATCCAGGCACGGTTGGCGAGTTTGTCTCAAACGTTTTCCAATCATGTGCTGGATGCAACTGCTGCCTGGCAAAAACATGTGTTGGATAAATCGATTTTACAAGGATTGCCGGAATCAAATCTGGCGATGTTGCAGCAAATTGCCAAATCAAAATCGTTAGAAGGTTATGTAATTACGCTTGATGCGCCCGTGTATATGGCGGTGATGATGTATGCCGATGACAGAAGTTTGCGTCAGGAGTTGTACTTGGCGTATATGACCAAGGCTTCTGATCAAGGCCCCAATGCTGGGCATTTTGACAATAGCCAGATAATGGTGGAAACCTTGCAGTTGCGCCAGGAAATCGCCGCCCTTTTGGGCTTTGCCAGTTACAGTGAAAGATCCGTATTTACCAAGATGGCAGATACCGTTGATGAAGTGAATCATTTCCTGAATGATCTCGCAGAAAAGTCCGTGCCTTTTGCCCGGCGTGAAGTCACTGAGTTAAATCGTTATGGTCGGGAAAAGTTCCGGCTGGATGCTATAGCATCCTGGGATTTTGCGTATGTGAGTGAGAAGTACAGGCAGGAACACTTCAGCTTGTCTGATGAGTTATTGCGTGAATATTTCCCGCTGGAAACCGTGCTTCCAGGCCTATTTACTATTGTTGGCAAGTTGTTCGGCATCACAATTTCTGCTGCCGGGGATTTCGAAAGTTATCACCCCGATGTGCGCCTCTATCATGTGCAGAAAGATGGAGAGCATATTGCCAGTTTTTATTTTGACCTTTTTGCGCGTGAAAAAAAACGAGGCGGTGCATGGATGGCGGATTGTCGTAGCCGTTGGCAAAAAACACCGGAGACACAGGAAATCCCTGTTGCCTTTTTAACCTGTAATTTTCGCCCGTCTACACAAGATCAACCTGCATTGTTAGGTCATGGTGAAGTGACTACATTGTTCCATGAATTCGGCCATGGGTTGCATCACATGCTGACTACACAAACAATAGCGGGGATATCAGGTATATCGGGCGTGGAATGGGATGCGGTGGAGCTGCCAAGCCAGTTTCTGGAAAACTGGTGTTGGGAAGAGGAGTCCATCAGGCTGATTTCAGCGCACTATAAAACCGGCGAACCATTGTCACATGAGTTGTTAGGCAGCATGTTGGCGGCGAAAAACTTTAATGCCGGAATCACGATGACCAGGCAACTCGAATTCGCGCTGTTTGATATGGCTATACACAGTGACGTTACCATTAATAAGGCGGAAAAAATCCAGGCGCATCTGGATGTGGTGCGAGAGAAGACCTCCGTAATTACGCCGCCAATAGAAGTCCGCTTCCAGCATGCGTTTGGGCATATTTTTGCAGGGGGTTATGCGGCGGGTTATTACAGTTATAAATGGGCAGAAGTTTTATCGGCGGATGCCTTTTCCCTGTTTGAAGAAAAAGGCCTGTTTGATCGGGCATGCGGAGAATCCTTTCTGGAAAATATTTTGCAGGTCGGCAGTTCACGGCCTGCCGCAGAATCTTTCGCGGCATTCAGGGGGCGTGACCCCGATGTGCAACCTTTGCTCAGGCATTCCGGCTTGACGGGAGAATTAGCGTGAAGAGACGATTTATCGCTGGAGCTATTTGTCCTGCTTGTGAGCAGCTCGATAAGATAGTCATGTTTGATGACGAGAATAACCAGCGCTGGCGTGAGTGCGTTGCTTGTGGTTTCAAGGATTTGCTGGTTGAGCAGCCTGTTGAAGAAGTAAAAACCCGGGTGAATCAGCCGGTGATTGGTGAGCAGGCTTTGGCGCATGAAACGGCCATTGAAGTAGTATCAATTATTGATCCCAAAAAACGGCATTAGTGCAAATTCCATCAGGGATTAAATTTGTTGTAATGATGAAGAAGCTTCCTGGGGCATTTTTGGGGAGTGATTGAGAATTCCCGTAGGAATAACAGGGTAAATCTGGCTTTTGAAACGTTATATCTGTAGAATCTGCGACGTTTTGTCACACCTGGATTGCTTGGGTTTTATACAAATACAATATCTTGTAGGGGTAAAGAAGATAATACGCAATATGTTGTGTAAGGTCTTTTTTACAAGAAAATCGTAGTTGTTGACCTTAAAAGCTGTTTGGGAGAAATTTATAATTACTTACGGAGACTCGGGGAATTATGTACCTGAAAGCAAAGCTGCTTAAAAAGCTGGTGCTTAGTCCGATGCTGCTACTTGGTATGTCGAGTGCCGGAGCCTGGGCTGAAGCTCAGCGATTCCAGACTAACATGACGCAAGGCGTGACTGAGATTGGCCAGGAAATTTATGAAATCCATATGTTGGTTTTCTGGATTTGTGTCGTTACGGGCATTTTAGTGTTTGGTTTTATGTTCTATTCAATGTTTGCTTACCGCAAATCCAATGGACATAAACCCGCTAATTTCCATCACAATACTGCCGTAGAGATTATCTGGACGATCATACCCACCATCATTCTTTTTGGTATGGCAGTTCCGGCGTCTTATACACTGATAAAAATCTACGACACCAAGGAAGCGGATCTGAATATATTGGTGACTGGCTATCAGTGGAAATGGAAATACGAATATCAGGTAGAAGGCGAAAAAGTCGCTTATTTCTCAGCGCTTCGTACACCTCAGACAGAAATCAATAATGAAGATCCGAAAGGAGAGCACTATTTGTTGGAAGTGGATAATCCTTTGGTGCTTCCGGTTAATAAAAAGGTTCGGTTTTTGGTTACTGCTAACGATGTAATCCATGCTTGGTGGGTGCCGGATTTAGCAGTTAAGCGCGATGCTATTCCTGGCTTTATCAACGAAACGTGGACTAAAGCAACAAAAACCGGCGTTTATCGTGGCCAATGTGCTGAATTATGCGGTCGTGATCATGGCTTTATGCCTATCGTGGTTAATGTAGTCGAACAAGCCGAGTTTGATACCTGGCTTGCCGGAAAACAACAGGAAGTAGCTGAGTTCAATAAAGTATATGGCGAAACAAAATCGCTTGAAGACATGGTTGCCCACGGTGAAACAGTTTATCAAAAATCCTGCATGGCTTGTCATGGCGCGAATGGTGAAGGCGGAGTAGGCAAGCCTATTGCCAAAAGCCCGATTGCCACAGGTGAGTTGAAGAAGCATTTGGATGTAGCAATAAATGGTGTTCCAGGTACGGCAATGCAGGCTTTTGGAGGCCAGTTGAACGATCTGGATATGGCAGCAGTTGTTACATATCAGCGTAATGCTTTTGGTAATAATATGGGCGATGCCGTTCAGGCTATTGATGTCAAAAACTTTAAAGAGGGGGCTCAATAATGGGACATGATCACCACCACGGCCCGGCTAAAGGGTTCTCCCGTTGGTTATTTACCACCAACCATAAAGACATAGGTACCATGTATCTGTGGTTCAGTTTCGCCATGTTCATTTTGGGCGGTAGCTTTGCCATGATGATTCGTGCCGAGTTATTTCAACCGGGCTTACAATTAATGAAACCCGAGTTTTTCAACCAGATGACTACCATGCATGGCTTGGTGATGGTATTTGGTGCAATCATGCCTGCATTCGTCGGATTGGCGAACTGGATGATCCCCATGATGATTGGGGCACCAGATATGGCATTGCCACGCATGAATAACTTGAGCTTCTGGTTATTACCATTTGCGTTCACGATTTTAGCATCTACCATGTTTATGGATGGCGGAGGCCCTAATTTCGGCTGGACGTTTTATGCGCCATTGTCGACTACATATGCGCCTCCTAGCGTTACATTCTTTATTTTCGCTGTGCATATCATGGGCGCATCATCCATCATGGGTTCGATCAATATCATTGCAACTGTAATGAATTTGCGTGCTCCGGGTATGACACTGATGAAAATGCCAATGTTCGTGTGGACATGGCTTATAACCGCCTTCCTGTTGGTAGCTGTGATGCCAGTATTAGCCGGTGCAGTAACCATGATGTTGATGGATATTCATTTTGGCACATCATTCTTCAGTGCTGCTGGTGGTGGTGATCCGGTATTGTTCCAGCACGTATTCTGGTTCTTTGGTCATCCTGAAGTTTATATCATCATCCTGCCTGGATTTGGTGTTGTATCAGAAATTATTCCAACGTTCTCACGCAAACCGTTGTTTGGTTATTCTTCAATGGTCTATGCAACAGCAGCTATTGCATTCCTGTCCTTCATCGTATGGGCACACCATATGTTTACGGTAGGTATGCCTGTGACCGGTGAGTTGTATTTTATGTGGGCAACCATGCTAATAGCGATTCCAACTGCAGCGAAGGTGTTTAACTGGATTACAACAATGTTTAAGGGTTCTATTACTTTTGAAACGCCAATGTTGTTCGCTATTGCATTTGTATTTTTGTTTACAGTAGGCGGGTTCACAGGTCTGATGCTGGCAATTGCCCCTGCTGATTTCCAATATCATGATACCTATTTTGTTGTAGCGCATTTCCATTACACAATGGTAGCCGGCGCAATTTTCTCTATGTCAGCGGGTGTATACTACTGGTTGCCAAAATGGACCGGTAAAATGTATGACGAAACTATGGGTAAAGTGCACTTCTGGGTGAGTTTTATCGGGTTTAACCTGACGTTCTTCCCGCAACATTTTGTAGGTTTGGCAGGTATGCCGCGTCGTATTCCTGATTATGCATTACAGTTTGCTGATTTTAATATGATGTCTTCTATTGGGGCCTTCATTTATGGTTCATCGCAAATATTGTTTTTATACAATGTTGTTAAAACTATAAGGTCGGGTACTCCATTGAAGGACCACCAGCCGAAAGTGTGGGAAGGTGCGAATGGTTTGGAGTGGACTTTACCGTCTCCACCGCCATATCACACATTTACTACACCGCCAGCGATTAAGTGATTGATGTAAAGTTGTTTAGGTAAACGAACATGTCGACAAAAACAACGCAAAAAATGGTAGTTAAACTGTTTATTGCGGTGGTCGGTATGTTCGGTTTTGGTTTTGCCATGGTTCCTTTGTATGATGTTTTGTGTGACATCACAGGGTTAAATGGAAAAACAGATACAAAGGCTTATGAGGCAGTGAATGTTCAGGTGGACAGAGACCGCACAGTCACAGTTCAGTTTGTTGCTACAAATAATGACAAAATGAGCTGGGATTTTAAGCCCGATGTAACAATGGTAAAGGTACATCCAGGGGAGCTAACGAGCACTACCTTTTTTGCAAAGAACCCGACAGGGCAGCGCATGGTAGCTCAAGCTATACCGAGTATTTCGCCAGGCAGAGCGGCAGAGTTTTTTCATAAAACAGAGTGTTTCTGTTTTAATCAACAAACTCTGGCGGGCGGTGAGGCGATAGATATGCCATTACGCTTTATTGTGGATCAGGATTTACCAAAAGATATAAAGACAATCACACTGGCGTACACCCTTTTTGATGTAACCGAAAGTAATAAGGTTGCATCGGTAACTAAAGTAAATAAATCTCAATAACTGGGATAGACGGAGAAAAAAATGGCAGGTCAAAATAATTCTGATTACCAGACGTATTATGTCCCTGAAAATAGCAAGTTGGCAATTTTTGCTGCGCTGGCTGTGGGCCTTATGCTTGTTGGTGTAGCTAACGGCATAAATAGTACTAGTGGACATTTTAAAGATTACAGTAGTCCGATAGGTTGGCCAGTGTTCTTTTCTGGTTTGGCTTTATTGTTAACAACATTGTTTTGCTGGTTTAGCACGACGATCAAAGAAAACATGAAAGGGATGAACAGTGATCAGTTAAAACGCTCATACCGAATGGGTATGCAATGGTTTATCTTTTCTGAAGTCATGTTTTTTGCCGGCTTTTTCGGGGCATTGTTTTATATTCGCACACTGGCAGCGCCATGGTTGGCGGGTGAAGGTGAAGGACGTGCAGAGAACGCCAATATTCTGTGGAATGGTTTCAAGTATGCCTGGCCATTAATGCAAACTCCTCAAGATGCCATGGGAGTTGCAAATCAGGTAATGGCAAATAATGGCGTGTTCACTGGGCCACACGAGAATATGTCTTTTCCGGGTTTTGACAAAATGTTGGCTTGGCTGCCATTCTGGAACACGGCACTTCTGGTAACATCGAGTGTGTTTTGTGAATTAGCACATCATGCAATGAAAAAAGACCACCGGAAGCAATTTAATTTCTGGTTGTTTATGACATTGGCGTTTGGTTTTACTTTCGTTTACCTTCAGTATCTTGAATATCATGAAGCGTATGTTGATTATGGGTTGAAGTTGACTTCTGGTGTTTACGGTACCACTTTCTTCATGCTTACAGGTTTCCACGGTTTTCACGTTTGCATGGGAGCCTTTATATTGACGGTTCAATGGATACGCTCAATGAAAGCCAAGCATTTTACCCCAACAGACCATTTTGGTTTTGAGGCGGCATCCTGGTATTGGCATTTTGTGGATGTGGTGTGGATTTTTCTGGTTTTGGTGGTGTATTTGTTTTAACGAAACCTGCAAATAAAGGTTTCAAAAAAGGCCGGCAAGAAATTGCCGGCCTTTTTTTTAAAACAGCACATAAAGAAACTTTTGAAGCTATATAATGTTGGCAGTAATAATTATGGCACAGGATGCCGAGTAATAATTAGTAGCACCGAACCAGAAAAGCAGTAAAAAAATGACAATAAGGGTCAAAATTAAACAGGGTTGGAATAACCTGAATAAACCGTTATTATCATGAAAATAATAGCTAAGAATAAAAATGGGGTTTCCAATGAAAAAATTCCTTATGGCATCGGCTGCACTGTTGTCACTATATGCCAGTTCCGTTTCTGCGCTGCCAGACAAAGCATTTTTTGTTGGGACATTATTGGGGGATTCAACATTAGACATTCAATCCAGATCTCATAGCGAGAGCGATGCACCAGATTCGAATTTTGAAACTCAGGACTCACAAGCATTCTCGTTTGTGTTGTTTGGTGGAATGCGTTTTACGGATTGGTTAGGCCTAGAGCTTCAGTATATGCAGAATCTGTCGCCAGATAAAATTTATGGTGCTGTACAGGTGAACGGAAAGGCCAAGAGCCAAATGGATGCATCGATGTCAGCATTCGGTACTTATGCTGTTTTTCAGGCGGGAGAAGATATCTATGCTAAGGTGCGATTAGGCATTGGAAAAGCAGATGCAACGTTTGAAACTGATTTTGCTAATGTTACTAATTCAACAACAAATCTAAGTTATGGCCTTTCAATTGGGCAAAAATTGGGCCCATTGGGATCGGTTGAGCTGATGTATATGCGATATCCGGATATAAAAGTCAGCCGTCAAAAGTTTGCCGAGGATTTTTCCAGTAATGTTCCCGACAATGATTACACTACTGTTCGTCGGGAGTTAACCGCTGAAGTTTTGGCGGTAGGTTATGTTTTCCAGTTTTAAAGGGTTCTATTGTTTGAAAAAAGCAGCCTTGAGCTGCTTTTTTTATGTGTGAAATAAGTAAGATTTTTGTCATTTATAGTGCAATTGCGCTATATCAACCCCTGAATATTGTTGTCATTATGTGCGCCTCGTTTGCAGTGAGCTGTTAACGAAGGAACAGGGCAAATCCAGGAGGCAAGCCCTTGCAGAAGGACTGCGCATTGACAGGAGTCAATGATAAAACAGGATGTTTACATAAGCCGATGCGAAATGATTTCGCATCGGCTTATTTTTTGGATTTCTTAAATCAGCAATAATGCTATTCACGAAAAAGATATTCCTTATAATAAAACCAATCAGGAACTTTAGAGTCGAAACTAAAGATTAGCCATTGAGTCCGTGGAGTTTATTATGAAATCGATCGTTGTATTTATTGCATCATTTATTCTGGCAGTACAGTCGCTTTCTGTGAATGCAGAAAATTATGTCGCCGGAAAGCATTATGAAGTATTGCCAACACCTATAGCTACGCGTAATAAAAAGAAAGTTGAGGTAGTCGAAGTTTTTTGGTATGGCTGTTCGCATTGTTTTGATTTTGAGCCTATGTTAGTTGTATGGAAAGCCAAGCTTTCCAATGACGTTGACTTTCATCAAATGCCGGCAATGTGGAGCCCGGTTATGAAGTTGCATGCCCAAGGCTTTTATGTCGCCAAGTCTCTAGGTATTTCAGACAAAATACATCAACCTTTTTTTAATGCATTGAACCTGGAGAAAAAGAAAATTAATGATGAAGAGTCCATGGCGAGATTTTTCTCGGCATTTGGAGTTGATAAAAGCACCTTTGATAAAACGTTCAACTCATTTGGTGTAACCAGTCAGGTCAGTCTGGCGGAGTCACGCGCACGCAGTTATCGCATTCAGGGCACTCCCGAAATTATCGTAAACGGAAAATATCGAGTATCTTCAACTATGGCGGGCAGTCAGGCTGACATGTTAAAAGTAGCTTCTTTTTTAGTTGAAAAAGAACGAGCCACTTTGCCTAAGTCGTAATGGCCGCACCTAGTAAATTCTTTGCATACCTTGGGCGGCTTAAATGGATTAAGCGTTGGGGTTTAAAGCGCAATGTCGAAGAAGAAAATGTCATGGAGCATAGTTGGCAAGTTGCCACTATTGCCCATGCGTTAGCCGTCATACATAACGTTGAATTTGGTGGTAGTGTTGATGTTTATCAAGTTGCTACCACGGCGCTTTATCATGATGCTTCCGAAATTATTACGGGAGATTTACCATCCCCGATTAAGTATCACTCCGACAAAATCCAGACAGCGTATAAAGAAATAGAAATTGAAGCTGAAAAAGAGTTGTTGGGTTTTTTGCCTGCAAAACTGCAAGGCCATTATAAAAGCTTATTGTTGCATGAATGCATACCTCCGGAAGTATGCCAATTTGTTAAGGCAGCGGACTTAATTAGCGCGTATTTAAAATGCCAATTAGAAATGCAAGCCGGGAATAATGAGTTCAAAACCGCATTAAGTGATGTAGAGGCAAAGATACGCAATCTGGATTTGCCGGCAGTACAGTATTTTATGACTACATTTAATGACAGCTATTTATTAACGTTAGATGAGCTATTGTCTGCGCATGAAAAAAACGCAAAGCGTAAACTATAAAGCTACTGAAATCCTGTAGAGGTATCTGCAGCTTAGGGAATACGAACCCATTGATATTATCCGACAATAATAAAACAGTTTAATATTCCAAGAGAGCAAGTATGCCTGAATTACCAGAGGTCGAAACCAGTCGCCGTGGTATAGCGCCACATATTAAAGGCTTTCGAATCTCAGAAATTACTGTCAGAAATCCCAATTTGCGTTGGCCGGTGCCGGTTGATGAGTTAAAGGCTTTGGCGGGCGAAATGGTAACTAGCGTTGAGCGTCGTGGTAAATATATCAAACTCATCTGCAAAACCGGCTACATATTAATTCATTTGGGGATGTCAGGAAGTTTACGAATTCTTTTGCAACCGGAAGCTCTAAAAAAACATGATCATGTTGATATGAAGATGGAAAATGGCACTATTCTTCGATTCAATGACCCACGACGATTCGGTTGTTGGCTTTTCCAGCACGGCAAAAAAGAAGAGCATCCATTGCTGCTAAAATTAGGCCCTGAGCCATTGGATGATGAATTTGATGGAGAGTATTTGTTCCTTAAGTCCAGAAAGAAAACCCAGCCAATTAAAACCTTTATTATGGACAGCCATATTGTAGTGGGTGTGGGTAATATTTATGCGTCTGAGGCACTTTTTATGGCAGGTATTCATCCGGGGCGGGTAGCTGGAAAAATAAGTCGTTCGCGTTATGACTTATTGGTAAAAGCAATAAAAACGCTGCTTGCTGCAGCAATAAAACAGGGCGGTACAACGTTAAGGAATTTTATTAATAGCGAAGGAAAACCAGGATATTTTAAGCAAGAGTTAATGGTATATGGTCGAAAAGGGGAAACTTGCCATCATTGCGCCTCTCCGATAAAAACAGTAAAACAAGCACAACGAAGTACTTTTTATTGTGCAGAATGTCAAAAATAAGCCTAGAATGGTTCTAGTGATTTCTAAGAAACAATAAAAAGTGCATGAATTTGATAGTTTTTCTGACTTTTTTTAAAAATGAAGCTAAGCTAATATAGTCTTATCGGTGTGATCGCGAACAGATCTATTGGAGAATAATAAATGATCAATCGTTTAAATAAATTTTTACTGGCTCTTTCAACGGCATTAATCCTATCGTTACCTCAAATCGTCGCTGCAGCTGACGATATTGTTGTGACAGAAAAACCATCCGCCTTGGCGATGACGGGAGATTTACTTTTTGCGCGCCCTGTCTTGTTGGTTATGACAGCAGTGGGTTCGGTATTGTATGTTGTGAGTTTGCCATTTTCCCTGGCAGGAGGTAATGCCGCTGAAGCTGGAAATGTATTAGTTGTTAAACCGGCAGTAACAACATTTGTTCGTTGTTTGGGTTGTAAGATGCCCGGATACAAGAAAACGGTTCAAGAAGTGGAAGGCAGTAATTAGGAAAGAGTGATTTGCCGCATCACCTGATTCAGGTTGATGCGGTGTGTTAAAAACTCTGTGTTACCCCTGCGAATAGACGTAGTATCTCTTTTAAGACGCAGGATTCCCCGTCAGTTTTGTATATTTTACCCGCAGCTCTTCTTCGGTTTCCATGTGTTCGGGATCTAGTGGTATGCAATCAATTGGGCAAACTTGCTGACATTGTGGTGTGTCGTAATGGCCTACACATTCGGTGCACTTATCTGGATCAATCACATAAATTACATCACCCTGATAAATGGCACCATTGGGGCACTCAGGTTCACAGACATCACAATTGATACACTCTTCGGTAATTTTTAAAGCCATGTTGCACTCATAAATATTTGGCGAGTAAAGCACTTAATACGTCGGGATGAACAAAATCAGCCACATTGCCCTGCATGCTGGCAATCTCACGCACGAGAGTAGAGGAAATAAAACTGAATTCATTCGCAGGCGTTAAAAAAACAGTTTCAAATTCCGGATACATTGCCCGGTTCATCCCGGCCATTTGCAGCTCATAGTCAAAATCAGACATACTGCGCACGCCACGTAAAACAGCCTGGGCATTGTGATCTTTCACCAAGTCCACAATAAGGCCACTAAAGCCGCAAACCTTGATATTGGGAATATGTGCCGTTGCAGCCTCAACAAGGCTTACACGCTCATTAAAATCAAACAAGGGGGTCTTCTTTTTGCTTTGTGCGATAGCAATGATAACGGTATCAAAGAGATTGGATGCCCGTTCAATGAGATTGGTATGCCCGTGAGTTACCGGGTCAAATGTGCCTGGGTATATGATGGTTTTCATGGAAGTTGCACCGCAAGTTTCATTTATCATAACGGATCTTCCAGTCACAATGAAGGGTTGGTCGTATATTGCAAAAGTGCATATTGTACTTGCCCTGCGCGTTTTTGCCGGTGTAACCGGAATACATCAGGCAATAATTGAAGGGCAGCTTTGCTTGAGCACTCAATATAAACCCATGCCCCATCAGATAGTAAATGCCCACTAACAAGCTCGGCCAGGCAATCAGTGATGCAATCTAATGTATAAGGTGGATCCAGAAAGACCACATCGAACGTGCTATTCAGACGGCTTAATCCAGCGGGCAAGGCATTTGCAATAGTGGTTCCCTGTTTGCACTGGAGAGTTTGAAGGTGTTGGGTGATAGCCTGCAGGGCCCGTTGTTCACTATCAATGAATGTACAATGGTTAGCTCCGCGCGATAAAGCCTCAAGGCCTAAAGCCCCGCTCCCGCAAAACAAATCAAGACAGACAGCATCGTTGATTGAGTCGGATAGCCAGTTGAAAAGTGTTTCACGAACCGGGTCCGGTGTCGGGCGTAAACCGGGAGTTGGTGGAAACTGGAATTTACGGCTGCGCCATATGCCGCCAATGATGCGGAACACTGCAGGTAAATGCGATTGCTGTGAATTAACAGGCGGTTTTGAATGTTTCATTGTAAAATACGGGATTAAATCGAAAGATTATTATAACACGAGCAAACATCAAATGATGTTTCGAGGGCCGTTTAACGCATGAGTGAGCAAGAGAAAAAAAGCATTTTGCATCGCCTGAAGTCTGGGTTGAGTAAAACCAGCGCAGCATTATCCGGGGGATTAAGCACCCTGTTTTTAGGCAAGCGTGAAGTTGATGATAACTTGCTGGAAGAAATAGAAACCCAACTCATCACCTCCGATGTCGGTATTGAGGCTACTGCCACCATCATTAACAATCTCGCCCAGCAAGTAGAGCGCAAAGAGCTGGATGATGCAGATGCACTTTATAAATCCCTGCAAAAAGAAATGGTGGCTGTGTTATCTCCCAGTGAAGGCCAAATTGAAATTTCATCCAGTAAAGCCCCCTATGTGATTTTGGTGGTTGGGGTTAATGGCGTAGGTAAAACGACGACCATCGGAAAAATGGCCAAGCGTTTCCAGAATCAGGGCCATTCCGTCATGCTTGCCGCCGGAGATACCTTTCGTGCTGCCGCAGTGGAACAGTTGCAGGTATGGGGCACACGCAATAATGTGCCAGTTATTGCCCAGCACACCGGAGCAGATAGCGCCTCGGTTATTTTTGATGCCATTCAGGCCGCTCAAGCACGAGGTATTGATGTGCTGATCGCGGATACAGCAGGCAGATTGCACAATAAAGATAACCTGATGGAAGAATTGAAAAAAGTCGTGCGCGTGATGAAGAAGCTTGATGACAGCGCGCCTCATGAAGTGATGTTAGTGCTTGATGCGGGCACTGGCCAAAACGCCCTTACTCAGGCAAAACATTTCCAGCAAGTGGTTGGAGTTACTGGTATTACGCTGACCAAGCTCGATGGAACAGCAAAAGGCGGCATTATTTTTGCCATCAGTAAACAGTTGGGCTTACCTATACGTTTTATCGGTGTGGGTGAACAAGTGGAAGATTTACGGCCTTTTTGTGCAGAAGATTTTGTGAAAGCTATCTTTAGTGATACTAAAGCCTGAATAGAGAAATCCTGAAAATCAGAACATGGAAACTCGCGAATGATCCAGTTTGAAAACGTCAGCAAACAATATGAGACCGGTCATAAAGCACTGAGTGGAGTGAGCTTTCACATCAAGCCACAAGAAATGGTCTTTTTAACCGGTCATTCTGGCGCAGGTAAAAGCACCTTATTGAAACTGGTGATGATGATGGAGCGCCCCACAGAAGGTGTGGTGACCGTAGACGGCCAAGTCCTTAATACATTGGCGCGATCACAAATCCCGTTTCATCGTCGCAAGATAGGATTTGTTTTTCAGGATCACCAATTGTTATTTGATCGCACGGTGTTTGATAACGTTGCCCTGCCCTTGGTTATTGCCGGATATCATCCGCGTGAAATAGGCCGCAGAGTGCGTGCGGCGCTCGATAAGGTTGGGCTGTTAACCAAGGAAAGACATAATCCAATGACACTATCCGGCGGACAGCAACAGCGGGTGGGTATTGCACGAGCCGTTGTTAATAAGCCCACTATCTTGTTAGCCGATGAGCCTACCGGGAATCTGGATAACGAGCTATCCATAGAATTGATGAACCTGTTTGAGGAATTCAACCAGGTAGGCACTACCGTATTATTGGCAACCCATAACCTTTCCCTGATAGCAAGTTTGCCGCATCGCATGATCACCCTGCGTGATGGCATGACCGTGGGAGGACAAAACTGATGGCAACACCCAAAGAAACAGGCGCCAAAGCCAGTAAAGTCAGCTTGGCAGAACAGTTGCGAGCCTATTTGGTGGATCACCAAAGTGTGGCCAAACAAAGCGTGCAGCGATTAATCCAGCACCCCGTCAATAGCGTAATGACATGGATGGTTATTGGTATTGCCCTGGCATTGCCGGTGAGCTTGTATGTGGGCCTGGGCAATGTGAAATCACTGAGCAATCGCTGGGATGGCGAAGCGCAAATGTCTGTTTTTTTGAAAACCGAAATAACAGAGCAGCAAGCGCAAGCCCTGCAGGTTGAAATTCAGCAATGGCCAGAAGTAAAAAGCATCAACCTGATCACCAAAGAACAAGGTCTGGAAGAATTCAAAAAGCTGTCGGGCCTGCCAGAGGTGTTGGCCAAGCTTGAAGCCAATCCCCTGCCTGTAGTTTTTGAGGTATTGCCAAAAGAAAGCAGTAATGGTCCGCAGCAAGCGGAAGAATTGATGAAAAAATTACAAGCTTTGCCAGAAGCGGATTTGGTGCAGCTGGATCTGGAATGGGTAAAGCGGTTGGCGGCCATATTGCTGGTAGGGGAACGCATTGCACTGGTATTGGTAATTATGCTCTCACTGGGTGTTTTGTTGGTTATAGGCAATACGATACGTATGGAAATTGAAAATCGTCGACGTGAAATTATTGTTATCAAGCTGATTGGCGGTACCGATGCCTTTATACGTCGCCCCTTTTTATATACCGGATTATGGTATGGCCTTGGCGGCGGGTTCGTTGCCAGTATCATTGTTGCCATTGGGCTGGCAGTATTAAATAAACCCGTGGCAACTTTGGCGGGATTATATGAAAGTGACTATGCTTTACTCTCACTGTCACTGGCAGATAGCCTGTCATTGTGGTTGATGTCTACCGTGTTGGGATTCTTTGGCGCCTGGTTCTCGGTAACCAGGCATCTCGACGAATTAGAACCAGAATAATCCAAACCATTGATTATAAACAGGTAAAATTGATTATATTCCACTGGGGCTGAACAAACAGGGAACTTTTTAGACAATTAGCAGTCAGATTAAAGCAATGTTAAGATGGTCTTAACAGAGCTCAATACAAACAGGTTCTACGGAGAAACGAATGAACAAACAATTACAGGTTGCCCCCATATTAACACCGGGAAGTGATCTGAATGCCTACATGCAGACGGTGAATACCATATCTGTATTGACCGCTGAGCAAGAAAAGCAACTTGCCGAGGCATTTTTTTATGAACAAGATGTAGATGCAGCACGTCAACTGGTATTGGCACACTTGCGTTTTGTTGTGCATTTGGCCAAAAGCTACAACGGCTATGGCTTGCCCATAGCGGATTTGATCCAGGAAGGTAATGTCGGCCTGATGAAAGCGGTAAAACGCTTTGATCCCACTCGCGGTGTGAGACTGGTATCCTTTGCGGTGCACTGGATAAAAGCCGAAATGCATGAGTACATTTTGCGTAACTGGCGCATTGTTAAAATTGCCACCACCAAGGCACAACGTAAACTGTTTTTTAATTTGAGAAGCAGCAAAAAATCGTTGTCATGGCTAACGAGCGCAGAAGCCCAGGCCATGGCAGACGAATTAGGCGTCAGTGTCAGCGAAGTCCATCGCATGGAAGGCCGTATGAGTTCTTCGGATGTGACATTTGATGCCAGCGACGATGATGATGAAGATTCAACTTATATTGCACCGGCAAACTATCTTGAAGATCATAGTGCAGATCCTGCGCTGGTTCTTGAAAATGAGAACTGGGAAGTTAACAGTCATCAGGATTTACATCTGGCATTGCAATCGTTAGACGAAAGAAGTCGCGATATACTGCAGCAACGTTGGCTTAATGATGAAAAACTGACCCTGCATGACCTGGCAGCAAAATACGGCGTATCGGCTGAGCGTGTACGCCAGCTTGAAAAGAACGCCATGAATAAAGTGAAAGCTACGCTCACGTTATAATCCAGTCTTTCATGAAGCCGTTGGTGTTCCGCATCAACGGCTTTTTTTATTTAAGGCCAATTCAACCGAAATGGAAAAACCATGAAAGCCAACCTTGTTATCCAGTTAAGTGCACTCAGCGGATTCCTCAGCGTAGCCTTGGGTGCCTTTGGAGCGCATGGCCTGAAAAATCGGCTGAGCGAAGAAATGATGGCGATTTACCACACGGCCGTGCACTACCAGTTTCTGCATACCCTGGCGCTGCTTGCTGTTGGCATACTGATTCAGCAATGGGGAAAATCAATTTTGTTAACACTGTCAGCAGCAGGATTTTTATCAGGCATTATAATTTTTTCAGGTAGTTTATACCTGCTGAGCTTTACCGGTATACGCTGGTTGGGGGCTATTACACCGATAGGCGGTGTAGCGTTTCTGGCAGGCTGGGCAAGCCTCTTTATCGCAGCATATAAGGCAAGCTAAATGCCAGAAGACAATTCAATAAGCGACACATTGGTAAAGCGCCCCATCCGTAGTTTTGTATTAAGAACGGGCAGAAAAACACCTTCACAAGAACGAGCGTATGAACAGCTTTGGCCCAAATATGGAATAAGTATCGCCGATGGCATGCTCGATTTAAATAAGCTTTTTGGTCGTACCTCAGAAGTAGTGATAGAAATCGGCTTCGGCATGGGCGATTCACTGGTAGCAATGGCAATGGCTGCGCCAGAGCAGGATTTCATTGGCATTGAGGTGCACACGCCTGGTGTTGGCCGTATCATGAACCTGATAGAAGAACTCCAGCTGACAAATATCCGTGTTTATACAGAAGATGCTGTTCAGGTGTTAGGACAATGCATTCCCGATGAAAGCCTCGCCAAAGTACAAATCTTTTTCCCCGATCCATGGCACAAGAAAAAACACAACAAACGTCGTATTGTACAGACTGAATTTATCCAGAAGCTTCGTAAAAAACTCAAACCGGCAGGGGTGATTCATTTGGCGACCGATTGGGAGGATTATGCCCAACAAATGATGGAAGTCATGTCAGCTGCAGAAGGCTTTGCCAATACAGCGGGGCAATCATTATATTCAGCGCGCCCATCATTTCGCCCGATTACCAAATTCGAACGACGCGGACAAAAACTAGGTCATGGCGTGTGGGATCTATTATTTTACAGGATTTGAAAGCGCGAGGCGGATAAAGCCGCTATAGAAAAAAGTTATTCGTCTGTATTGATAGGGGGCGTATTGATAAATTGACGAAAGGCTTTGCTCAACTCCTCAATATCCACAGGCTTGGGAACGACCAGGTTCATACCATTTTCATAACATTTCTTTTCATATTCAGGCAACACATGTGCGGTCAGGGCAATGATGGGTATGGCTTTTAAACCCTGAATTTTTTCAAAATCCCGAATGGCTTTTGATGCCTGATAACCATTCATCTCCGGCATTTCGCAATCCATCAATAAAATATCATAGGCAGCAGGATTTTGCTGATAGCGTTCCAGCACTAAAATACCATTAGCAACAATATCATGCTCAATGTTCAATCGTTTCAATATTGCCCGAATTACCAGCCTGTTAGTGGCATCATCTTCAGCAACCAGCAGACGGAATTTTTGTTGGGAATTGCCAACAGATATGTGTAAGTTACTGACGGCAGGAAAGAGTTTTTCCAAGCCAAATATTTCAGAAAAATGTTCATGAATATGGCGAATGGAAAAAGGCGCAATCAACAGATGGAAACCTTCCAGGTATAGATCAGAAGAAGAGCCATTGAAGGTGCAATCATAGATAAGGATTTTGGAGCCGTGCTCAAGCAGGGCTTTCTTCTGTGCAGTCGAATAATCATTAAAAAGCGCGAGATCCAGGCAATAAATATCAAAAGGCTTTTCTGCGCCAACGGTTATCAGTTTGAATGCATAATCCGGGTCTGCGACTTGATGATACTCAATGTGTAAATGCTGGATAACATTTTTGATCAAATCCTGCTGCTGATCTTCTTTGGATAAAATTAAAGCGCGTTTGCTGGCAAATAACGCAAAATGGTTTTTTTCTGCAGCCTCTGCCACTGCATCAATTATAAATTCGATCTCAAAAACAAACCGCGAACCCACTTTGTGTTCACTTTTCAATTCAATAGTACCGCCCATCAGGTTAACCAGTTGTTGGGTGATATTCAGGCCGAGACCGCTGCCACCATAAAGCCGCGTCGTAGTCACATTGGCTTGAGAGAAAGGCACAAAAAGATGTTCAATATCCTCTTCTTTAATGCCAATGCCGGTATCTGTTATGCAAAACTGGATAGTGACTGAGTCAGCGGCAAGCCTCCGTGCTTTCACTTCCAGCTTGATAGAACCATGATCAGTAAATTTAATCGCATTACTGAAAACGTTATTAAAGATTTGTTGTAGCCGGGTAGGGTCACCTAACAGATTATGTGGAATTGATGGATCAAAGTAAAACTGGTATGCCAAACCCTTGTTATGTATCTGCGGCCAGAAAAGACCATTATTGTTTAGCAGCAGATCATCAAGATTAAAAGCCGTTTTTTCCAGCTCGATTTTCCCCGCCTCGATTTTCGAATATTCCAGAATATTATTGATAACATTCAACAGCGTTTTGCTGCAATGGTTGATGACATCGGCATAATGCTGTTGTTTTCGCGAAAGCGGCGTTTCAGACAACAGCTGCGCCATGCCTAAAACACCATTAATAGGTGTGCGAATCTCATGGCTCATTTTTGCGAGGAAATCACTCTTCGCCTTGTTTTTGGCATAAGCAATGTGACTTTTCTCGCGCAACTTATCAACCTGAATAGAGAGCGCAAAAGAAAAAATGATAATTTGTATTAATTCACCCAATTCGCCGGCGACTACTAAGCCAGGGGCAAGATGTAGGTCAAAATATAATATGCCCGCAGAGAAGAAGCCGGAAAGAAATACAATGGTAAAGCCGGCGAGAAAAATGCCGGCATGATCATATCCTTGGCGATAAAGCCAAAAAGTACTGACTAACATCATTAACGAAAAGGGCGCGGCAATTATCACCCAATATATCCCGCTGTTAAGAGGCCAACCAAAAAATGCCTGTAACAGGATGGCAATCACATGCAGGGCAACGTAGATTTTATAAGTTAATAATAAATTGGGGGTATTGTTGGAAATCGACAGGTAATTCATGGCAAATAAAGTCATGAGTAAACTGCTGGCCATGACCGAACTCACAATCATGCAATTCTGTAAAGCCGGAGTGTTAGGCCAGAAAAATTCAAAGGCGATATTATTCATGGTGACCGAGCGCACAAGGAAGGCGATCATAAACAAAGTGAATATCAAGTAACTGCGTTCTTTCACTGCGCCATAAAGAAAGAAATGAAATATGATTAACAACAGGATGACACCAAAGAGCATGGAGTAAGCAATAAGAGTCGCATCCGTTCGCTCAAAATAAGCCTGACGTTGCCACAAAGCAATTTCGTTAAAAAATGTATCTTGTTGCCCAACAATTTCCAGCAGAATAGTCACGTTTTTTTCAGGGGCTATATTCAGTGGAAATACGAAATCACGATGTGCAATAGGGCGCGTATTAAAAGGCAATAAATTGCCTGTTTCATATTCGGTTTGTTTTTTGTTGTCACTCCAATACTGAATTTTGATCCTGTCGATCAATGCATGGGGAAACACCAGCAACAGTTCTTGCGCAGCATTTGAGCGATTCTCAATGTTGAAGGTAATTTGCACGGGTTTATTGTTGAAAATATTGAACCCTTTATTGGCACTTATCGGCTGCCAATAAGCAAACAAATAAGTTTGTTCATGGAGTTTATCGAGGGGTTGATAACCTTCTGTCCATTGAGTGAGATAACTTTCCAGGGGAATGGGTTTTGCTGGAATATCCTTTAAAACAACCTGGCTATCCGCATAAATACAATGTGCAGCCAAGCTTAAAACTAAAAACAAACATGTTTTAAGGAGCTTGAGCACAATGTATCCCTTCAGGTTACGAATTTAAATTTTTTAAAGTATGAGAAAATAATATCCAATTTTAATTCTAGTCTATATTTAACGAATCCTCTAATAACATTAAGAGCGCCTCTAAAAACCAAGGGAACCTCTGAATAACTGACATTTCGAACCCTTCACAAATTCAGGGCAGGATCCGTGAGAAATCTAACTATTTGAATTTAAAAGATTCTTCACGGAGTTTACCCTGAGTTTCTGAAGGGTTCAGAATGACAAAAGGCAGTTACTCAGAAACCCCCAAGATTTTACCGGGAGAGCAAGTAGCTGAAGCGGTTATTTTGGGAAAACGCATGGAAAAAACGGTTTTTAGAGATGCCCTTAAGAAGTAAACGCCCTGCTCCAGTCCATGGATTTCAGGGCGAAACAGGGGATATTTACAGGTTTTCCTCCGCAAAAGCCGCCAATCGACTGCGCTCAATGCCCTTGATGTGCATGAGTCCCGCGTGCTCAAACGGTTTCATTTTTTCCACGCAATAGGTTAAACCGGAAGTCAGCGGGTTAATGTAGTTATTATCGATTTGCGCGAGGTTGCCAAGCAAAACAATTTTAGAATTCTGCCCTACCCGCGTAATAATCGATTTTAACTGAAACTGCGTCAGGCTTTGCGCCTCATCAATGATGATAAACGTATTATTGAACGACCGCCCGCGCATAAAATTCAGCGATTTGAACTGGATGTTCGCCTTCTCCTTCACATAATCAATACTGCTGTAAGGCGATTCATCACGGCCATGCAACACTTCCAGGTTATCCTCAAAGGCCGCCAGCCAGGGCGTCATTTTCTCTTCCTCGGTGCCCGGTAAAAATCCGATATCCTCTGCAATCGGTGGTGTCGAGCGTGCAACGATCAATTTATCGTATTGGTTATTCTCGATAATACTGTGCAAGCCTGAAGCCAGCGCCAACAAGGTTTTACCTGAACCCGCAGGGCCTGTCAGGATATTTAAATCCAGCTCGCGATTGTTCAATAAAAACAGCGCCATCGCCTGGTCAAAATTACGCGGTTTCAAACCCCAGCATTCCTGCCGCATCAGTTGGTCGCCGCTCAGGTCGCGCACATGCACCACATCGCCCCTGATAGATTCTACATAGCCAACAAAATCCTCGTCATCACGAATAAACATTGCTGGATAACTGTCAGGCAGGAAGTGCGCACGAATCTTGTGAATGGTTTTCGGGCCGTCACGCACAGTATCCAGCGTTTCGACCTGGTTCCAGAAAGAGCCGGCCACATTAACCTGCCCCTTGGCGAGTAAATCGATATCATCTAACACCTTGTCGCGACGATAATCCTCAACATTCACCAGGCCACAACCCTTGGCCTTGATACGCATGTTAATGTCTTTGGTAACAAGGCATACAAAAGAATGCGGATGATGTTTTTGTAAAATCAACGCCACACTGATAATCAGGTTGTCATTATTTTGCTGTGCAGAAGTATTGATAAAGGTACCACTCACACCATCGGGCACTAATTGATCGGCATAAATCGATAATGTGCCTTCACTGTCAGGGCGCAGTCTCACCCCTTCCTGCATCTGTTTCGGCGTAGCATCACACAACAGTTTGTCGATACTTGAAATGGCAATGCGCGCCTCACGGCTAACGTCTTTGTCTTTCCTGTCCTTGATCACATCCAGCTCTTCCAGCACGGTCATGGGAATCACCACCTTATGTTCGCGGAAAGCCTGGATAGCAGTTGGGTCGTGCAGCAAGACATTAGTATCTAGAACATAAATTTTATGCATTGAAAAATCCTTATGGTTTTCGGTAGAAAATCAGGTTTCAGGGGCAAGCAAAAATAATGTGGGGCAGATAAGCAAAAAGCGGGGTGAAACAAAACCTGTTGCGGGGATACAACAGTCACGGGGTTAGTTGTAGTTAAAGGTTGATGAGAAAAAATAACATTCCAGCCTTGTTGAATTTCCTGTACCAAGCATAGGCACAGTTTTCAGCGAAGGCAAATGAATCTGAAATTTTTTTCAGGCAGGTGTTGGGCGAAACGATGATATCTGTACAGACGTTGCATGCAACGTCTGTACGACAGGAACAGGCATTACAGTTTTTGCAATTGCTCTTTAATGGTGCGAATCTTCTCCAGCTGTTCTTCATGGCTGAGCTGGCTAGGTAGTGATTCCGGCAAGGCGGGAATATTGGGTAATGCCAGTGTTTCTCCCTGACGCACACGCTCACACAGGATGCGATAATGCTGCTCAAAAACAGGCAGCGCTTTAGCTTCGCTGTTATTGGCAAGAAAAAACCAGTCCGAAGCATGGCCGGCATGGTAAACCGCAGGATGCGACCAGTGAAATTGGGCTTTCGGGTTCGTCGCCTGACACGCTTCAATATAAGCATCACGCGGTGCAGGCAAACCATACAACGAAAATTCATTCTCGCAATATTTCAGCAGGCCAGCGATAGTGGGTAAATATTCCGATTCTTTAATCACGCGATGTGCCGCATGCAGAATCTGTGAGGCAGAAAAATCCTTCAGGTTGGAAAACCACAACTGCTTGGCATATTGCAGTTTCTCCAGCGACGGAAATGCCTTGTAATACTGGTTGTGATACACCAGCTCAAACTCGGCGAAGACTTGATCAATCGCATCCATAGCCGCATGAATTTCTGCGGCAGAGGGTTCTTTATACGCCTTCGCGCCAGCTGCGGTCGGTGTGTTTGGCGACGAAGCTGCTAATTGCTGGTGTGTTGTCCCCAGCAGTGTTTTGCTGTCCTTCATGGTTAAGCCTTAATAAATTCTGGTTCGCCCAGCAATATTTAACATGTTGTAAAAATTTGGTATTCCACGAGCTTTGTAACTTATTACTTTCTTTCCAGTATAAAACAAATTCCGGTAAAACCGATTGTGCAAAGGCCGCATTGATATTGGCCATCTTCAGTATTTCAAACACCTCAGGCTCGGGTTGCCAGTTGGCAGGAATGCGCCGCGGCTCGGTGTCGTATTTCAGTGTAGAAGTAAAACGCGCCCATTGCTTTTTCACATGCTGAATAAACTTGGAATTCCAGGTGGTGGTCGCCTCACCGCGCTCGCGCCAATACAACACAAACTCCGGAATCGCATCCTCAATAAACGCCAGGCTAATGCCATTGCTTTGTAAAATAGAAATCGCATCCGGGTTAGGCTGCCATTGCGCGCCCATATTGCTCGCTTCCGAAGTGGGATGCAGAAAGGTGAGATCAGCCCGTTGGCGCTGCCAGCGATGCAACACATGCTCCAGAAACTTCGCGCCCCAGGAATGCGCAATCTCGTTACGTTCACGCCAATACAACACAAAACCCGGCACCTGCTCGCGGCTAAAGGCATCCGGAATACCATGCAGCTGTTTCAGCTGGCCCAGCGCCGTGGCATCGGGTTGCCAGGTAGCAGAAATACGGTTGGCACCTTTTTGCGCAGGGCTGATGGCGGTAATATTCGATGCGGCCGCAGGCGGTGTCACCGGGTTCACCGATGCGCCAACGTGCGCGGAGACAACATCAAAATCAAACTGCAGCACCTCGGTTTGCGTTAAAGGCGGCGAATAAACATGAATCACGCCCTTGTCGCCCAGGCTTTTGGTCACCCGTTGCAAATCAATCACCGACCAGAATGGCAGCTTTTTCGCCAGGCCCGCCACCGTCAAGGTAAAAGGCTGGTTACTTTGCAGCATCGCCACATCGTGCAGCACTTGCAGCAAAATAGCCTCTTCCAGGCCAATGGTGGCGGCGAGTTGTGGTGAAAAAATAAGCGATGAATCAGGAATTAAAGAAGACATGCAGCAAATTCTACGCGATAGGGGTAGAGCTTGCTAGAATCAATCTTCCGAACCGGAATTTGTTTTATGCGGGTACAGAGGTCGGTTTTAACCCGACACCTATAACCCGCAGTGAATGGCAAACCAGAAACAGCTAAACAGCAAAAGGAACAAAAAATGGCCAAAGCCAAAAAAGCCTACGTCTGCACGGAATGCGGTGGAGAACACCAGAAATGGCAGGGCCAGTGCGACGAATGCGGCGTCTGGAACACCATGAAAGAAATCGTGCTCGAATCGCCCGGCACTACCGGCGGTAAAGCCGTGTTCCAGGGTTATGCCGGCGCCGCAAGTGGCGATACCAGCATACAAATCCTCGGCGAAATTGATTTAAAAGAACAACCCCGATTAACCACTGGCGTCGGCGAACTCGATCGTGTTTTAGGCGGCGGCCTTGTGCACGGTTCCGCGATACTCATCGGCGGCGATCCCGGTGCCGGCAAAAGTACCCTGCTGCTCGAAGTACTGTGCCAGCTATCACAAAACCACAGCGCCCTGTACATCACCGGCGAAGAATCCTTGCAACAAGTCGCCATGCGCGCCCAGCGCCTGGGCTTGCCGATGGACAAACTGCAAATGCTCGCCGAAACCAACGTACAGGAAATCACCCGCCTCGCCGGCAAGGCCCAGCCCAAAATCATGGTCATCGATTCTATCCAAGTGATGCACATGCCCGAAGTGCCCTCCGCACCCGGCAGCGTTACGCAAGTACGCGAATGCGCCGCCTACCTCACGCGCTTCGCCAAACAAACCGGCACCATATTATTTTTGGTCGGCCATGTTACCAAAGATGGCAGCCTCGCAGGGCCAAAAGTGTTAGAACACATGATCGACACCTTCATCATGCTTGAAGGCTCCACCGACAGCCGCTACCGCACCCTGCGTGGCCACAAAAACCGCTTTGGCGCAGTGAACGAAATCGGCGTATTCGCCATGACCAGCCAAGGTTTGAAAGAAGTAAAAAATCCCTCCGCGATTTTTCTCTCGCGCGGGCAAGAACCCTCATCAGGCAGCGTAGTCATGGTGGTATGGGAAGGCACGCGCCCGCTGCTGGTAGAAATACAGGCACTGGTTGACGACAGTTCGCTCGGCAGCCCGCGCCGCGTTGCGGTAGGCGTAGACCAAAACCGCATCGCCATGTTACTGGCCGTATTACACCGTCACGGCGGCGTACAGGCCGGCGGGCAAGATGTATTTGTGAATGTGGTGGGTGGCGTCAAAGTGTTAGAAACCGGCGCCGATCTTGCCGTGTTGATCGCCATCGTTTCCAGTTTAAAAAGCCGCGTACTCCCGCAAGATTTAGTGGTATTTGGCGAAGTGGGTTTATCGGGCGAAATCCGCCCCGTACCCAGCGGGCAAGAACGCCTGCAAGAAGCCGCTAAACACGGCTTCAAGCGTGCCATTGTGCCCAAGGCCAACGCCCCGCGCGAAGCCATCAAAGGCATGGAAGTAGTGGCGGTAGATAAACTGCAAGATGCACTCGATGCGTTATAAAACCAGGGCACGGGGTTAGCAGGCACCCATATCAACCCCACCAACCCCACCAACCCCAATCGAACGCCACCCGCGTAGGGGCAATTCATGAATTGCCCGCACATTCATCAACATCTAGTGCATTCGCGCTATAAGCCCAAACCTGCAAAAACGGTATATTGAACCAATAACAAAACGGAACTCGACAACTTGCAATTTGTATCCTGTAAGATACAATTAAGGGCATGCAGCAACAATGCAAAACACCATTAACGAATACACCGATGAGCGCGGCAAAAGCCCCTATGCGCAATGGCTGGGCAGGCTTAAAGATCCCAAGGCCAAAGCCAGAATCATGTTGCAAGTGGATAAAATGGAACTGGGATTATTCGGTGATTCAGAACCCATAGGCGAAGGCCTCAGCGAATTGCGCATACATTAAATGTGGCGCGTCATAGTCTCCCCTGCGTAGTAGGGGAGATGTCGCGTAGCGACAGAGGGGTTCAAACCGACCCCTCCGGCACTGCGTGCCACCTCCCCTATTTCATAGTGGAGGCTAAAGTGAGCGACATTCCTCCCAGCCCAATGATATCTAGAAAGCCAAACAACTTTGGCAGCAACACCAACAGAGACACCACCATGCCCCGTAAAGTAAAAGCCACCCACAACCAGCACCTGCGCCAGCCCGAAGTTGCCGCAGAATACCTTAGCGAAGCGCTCGCCGAAGGCGATGCCGCTGTTATCCTTATGGCACTGCGGAATATCGCCGAAGCCCGGGAAGATGGCATCACCGGCCTGGCCGAACGCGCCCACCTCGGCAGGGAAAGCATGTACAAAATGCTCTCCGTAAATGGCAACCCCAAACTCAGCAGCTTTACCCAAATCATCCGCAGTCTGGGGCTAAAACTGAAAGTAGAACAAGATCCTCAAGCGCTGATAAAGCCATAAGAAATCGGTCCAAAAAGCCAACTGTAGGGGCAGGTTCCAAACCTGCCCGCCCATCACCACAAAACATCAGCCGTAAAACTTCCGGCATTGCAAACGGTTACAACCTGTAACCACTTACCCACGGCCAGCCCGGCTTTCCGTAACTTGCTTGCCAACGCATAGTGCACTTGCGCTATAACCAACCCAAACCATAAACGCTATAGTCATACACCTGTGCTATCAGCCCGCCCGCATTGACTTGCCTTAACGCATATACCAAAATATATTAAATATTGGTACTTTTCGGAGAGATGAAATGGCAAAAAATACAAGTATTAGCCTGGGCGAACATTTTGAAAGTTTTATCCATCACCAAATTGAAAGTGGCCGATACGGCTCTGTCAGTGAAGTTATCAGGGCCGGCCTAAGAATGCTTGAAAACAGCGAAACCAAAATGGAAGGCTTGCGCACGCTGCTTGAAGAAGGCGAGCAAAGCGGCAAGGCAAACTACAGCTATGAATCATTTATTGCAGAACTGGATGATGAAAGCCATCAATGAAAACCTTTACCCTCACGAACAAAGCCAAAGAAGATTTTAAAGACATAGCCAGATATACAGAAAGTCGCTGGGGCAAGGCACAGCGAAATCTATATATAAAACAGTGTGATGACATGTTTCATTTTTTGGCCGAAACGCCACTCGCTGGCAAAGCCTGTGACCACATCAAGCAGGGATACTATCAATTCCCCCAGGGCAGCCACATTATTTTTTATCGAAAAACCGATGGAGAAAACAGTGAAATCATCCGCATCTTGCACAAAAGCATGGATGTGCCTTCAAGGTTGCCATCAAGCGTAATGCCCCGATAAAGACAAGGTAAAGTATTTCAAAATCGTGGCGCACCGCGTCACGAATCAAGCGGCAAACATTACAGCCTGTTAAGCATCAACAATAGAGGCATACCCAAAGTACCCAACCCATACCGAACGCCACCCACACAGCCAAACCAGCGCCACCCATCAACACAATAAATACAGGAATAAAAAAATCAGCCGAAAGACTTCTGTATTTCAGTCGGTGACAAAGTGTCACCAATTCACCCCCGGCCAGAACCCGCTTGCTGCAACTTCTCCGCCAGCCAAACCTTGATAATCGACTGCCGGGTAATACCCAGGCGGCCCGCTTCCTTATCCAGCGATTCAACCATCCATAGCGGAAAATCCACATTCACCCGCTTAACCGGTTGGTTAGGGCGCTGGGCAGAAGCCACATCAAGGTTGGCAATAATGTCAGCCTCGTTATCATCAAACTTCTTGTCAAAATCACTCGCTTTCATAAAGCGCTACCTCACTCAAACGTGCCCGCCGCACAGAAATAATGCGAATGCACTCGCTACGCCGGGTAATCACCGCCGACCAGTGTTTGCCACCTATCAGGCCAACCACCAGCCAGCGCTCTTCAATATCCGGGCGGGCGGCAATCACCAGCAGGTTGGGGTCATTCCACAAACACTGCGCATCCACAAAATCAATACCGTGCTTTGAAAGGTTCGCAAGGCTTTTAGCCTGATCAAATTCAAAGCAGCTCATAGTATAAAAAATATACCATTATTGGTATTAAAGCAAAGAAAGGGAAAACCCAAAAGAAAGAACACAAGCTACCTCCATGTAAAAAACTGTATAAAAGAACAGTATAACAGGCAGCCTCAAAAAACAACGCCTTTCCTGATCACACAATACCGAACGTACCTAACCCAACATTCCGTAGGGGCGTGATTCATCACGCCCAAACCCCACAACCCGCCCAAACCCTCACAACACTGGCAACCCCACACAAACTGTGCCATATTCCAACTAGTTCAAATGCACTAGTAGGGGCATGATTCATCGCGCCCACCACTCGGCAATATCCAACTAGCCCAAACAAAATAACAAGAAAGGAATCCCCAAACCGTGCCCTGCCCATTCTGCCAACTACCCAGCGAACGCATACTGCACAGCAACGCCCACGCACACATCATCCGCGACGGCTTCCCCATCACACCCGGCCACACACTCATCATCCCCAAACGCCACATAGCCAGCTTCTTCGATACCACCACCGAAGAACGCAACGCCCTGCTCGAACTGCTCGATTGGGCCAGGGCCGACTTAACTGGCCCCTCCTGTGAAACAGGGGGGGTGGCCGAAAGGCCGGGGGGGTTGCC
>CAZTZY010000028.1:0-28973 GCA_964617765.1 uncultured Spongiibacteraceae bacterium | reverse complement strand
ATCAAGAAATATCTGATTCAAGCGCATTAATATTATAGGGCAGACAAAATCGAAGTATGACCAAGCGATTAAACTTGAACAATAGTGGGCCCGCAAGATTTGCCCGCCCTACTTACTAGGACTTTTGGTTGACATATAGGAGTTCGAACATCGATGGGATTGTCGCCAACTCTGAATCTAAGTAAGGAACCTTTGCAATCGACTCTAGCCAGTCTAGAAAGACATCCTCAGTGAAGTAAGCATGAACAACGGCCAGCACTTTATCACATGATGATTCTGTTATAAACGAAGTAACTATAGTTGCACCAGAGTCATCTGCTGCAGCTAGTTCAGCGCTAATACAGTGTGACCACTCCCACTGAACGGATGGATATGCATTGATAATAAATTCTGAGGGCCATAGATGCCGTGCATTCAGTATTTCGTAGGATCCAACCAGCCACACCAAAACCTGAGCCCGCCAGTGAGGCGACTCGATTTTGAGTACTGACTCGAACCAAACTTGAACAAGTGAGCTAGGCAGATACTTCAAGCAAAAGTACATTGACGCACTTAAGTCGCCACTTGCATCCCACCAGCACCAGACTTTGTTTGGATTTTTGTTTGACCGATGGAGGAACTTACCAACAATAATTTCTTGTCCATCCCAGCACAAAGGATCCATCATTGAACGACCCAATGTCAGGAGCACATCATTTTGAAACTCGGGATAGGGTATTCTGTAAATACCATTCGGATACATGGCAAAAAATCCGGTAATTATAGACTCGAGTAATGAACTGACGAAATTTTCGTGGGCGCGCGGGATAAGCTGACCCAAGAGATAGTGGTACCACTGTTTCCACTCGTCGCGAGGGCCGAACGCACTTGTCCCAGAAGCAATCTCTTGAAGTGGTTCCTGCAATTTCCTGACTGACAATGCATCAAGATCACCGTTGAGCTCATCGAAGAACCTTCTTTTTTCGGCCATGAACCACCCTTCACCCATAAAATTCTCAGGGAGTCTGAAATGCGAGCGAAGCCTCATGAGCGACTTTGAGTCAGCCCCATCTCCAGGTTGCCATACAAACTTTTCCATTGATAAACCTAACGAGTACGTAGAAAAATAAAAAACATTAGCCGCTTCCCTACACCTAAAAGTTAAAATTATTGATACGATCGAATGTAAGAAAATAACGAACAATATTCAAGTAATATTAAATTTTCCACACTAAATAGCAGGCGGATTTAACCGCCATAATTAAAAATAATACTCTCATTTCTCAATAAATACGGCACAATAGTTACAAATAAGGCTTAGAATAACACTACATATTTATCTACCCGACCACACCTGCATTTGACCAGATAACCAACAATAAACTACATTCAAATAACTGAATACAGCTTATTGCGGAGAATCCCCATGGATAAAGGCAACACCCTGATACACAACCCTGAACTCGACCTGTTCATTGAACGTGTTATTGACGTGCCACGCACCTTGGTTTGGCGGGCATGGACTGATGCCGATATTCTCAAACAATGGTTTTGTCCTGTACCGTGGTCGGTAAGCCATTGTGAAATTGACCTGCGTCCTGGTGGAAAATTTTATACTGTAATGCGTTCCCCCGAAGGAGAAGATTTCCCTAGCACAGGTTGTTATCTGGAAATTATCGAGAATGAAAAACTGATATGGACTGATGCGCTTGGCCCCGGTTTTCGCCCCTCTGACGAACCGTTTTTTACTGGCATGATTACTCTGGAAGATCATGCTGGCGGAACAAAATACACCGCACGGGGTTTACATGCTACAGCAGACATTCGCCAGCGCCATGAGGCAATGGGTTTTCATGATGGCTGGAATGCCGCACTGGACCAACTAGTGGCGCTGGTAAAGCGCCTGTAGTTTGTTTAAAACACTCAATATAACCGCCACAACAACGCCTTTTTCACAGGTTTGAATCTTTCCCTTGTTTTCGCGCACCGGGCTTTAAGTATTCCGGTGCACCTCATATTGTTTAAACATGAGTTGGCACAAAACCTGCACTAACAAATTGACGCACTAAAAAATTTAGGCAAGTAACAACACTCACTTTTGCCCGGCAACCATAAACGGATTTTTTGTTGCACGGCAAATAAAGCTATCGAGGGTATACGCCATGCAACTGAATCGTAGTGCTTTGCTGGTCACATTGGCGCAATTAAAACATGAGCTGAATGTTGATGTATGCAGCCTGTATCTTATTAATTCCGAGAAAACACAACTGCTTTTAGCAGCCACCGACGGCTTGAACCAAAATGTAATAGGCTCCAGGTTATCCATCAACCAGGGATTAACCGGTGTTGTTGCGCGCACACTGAAACCTTTGCCAGTGAACAAACCTTATTTGCACCCGGATTATTTTCATGTACAGGGATCAAATGAAGAGCAGTTTGAAACCTATCTTGGCATTCCTTTGGTGCATGAAAGGTTGTTATTTGGCGTTTTAGTGGTGCAAACACGACGCACCAAACTGTTTTTCTTGAGTGACATACAAAGAACCTATGCCGCCGCGCAACAAGTAATGGATAATATTATATTAAGTCCTGCCGAATATGAGACTGGCAGTTAAATGGATTCATTGTGAATACAGAATAAAGACGCGTCATGAGATCGACGGACTACTTTCTGGTTAGCCATATTTTTATGCAAGAATTTTTTGCACCTTAAAAACTAACAGATTTAATGTGAATTATAATCATCTACAACCATTTTTTATTATCATTACATTAAACAACCTTAACATTGTTTTTTCTGGCATTTATCTTGCGTTTTTATCAGCAATACATTTCGGCAATACATTTAAATAATGGTTTAAAGAGGTTATATGCAATTAGTTCCCTATTTCCAACCCATTGTAGATATTGCCAGCGGCAAAGTGATTGGCCATGAAGTATTAGCCAGAACCTATGATCATGATGGGAACGTAAAATCTGCGGGCTACCTGTTTTCCGACCCACACCTGGATGAGCAAAAGATATTGGCTTATGACCGAGCAGTTCGCCTGCAAGCGATTCAGCGTTTTGCCGAGGCAGGCCAACCCGGTTTTTTAACCTTGAATATTTCGCCGCGCTGGATTGATCTTCTCGAAGATGAATGGATTCCAACAATAGAAATGTTAGAACTGTACAATGTTTCACCCGAAAAAATTGTCATCGAAATTGTCGAAACCAGTTCTGACCCTGAAAAATTATTGGCTATGGTAAAACGCTATAAAGCCATTGGCATACGCATTGCCGTGGATGACTTTGGTTCTGGCAGTTCGCAATTTGATCGTGTTATCAAACTGGAACCGGATATTGTGAAGCTGGATATGCACCTGTTCAAACGCGCCATGCAAGGTGGCATAGCACAAAATATCGTGCAATCTTTGAGTTTTCTGGCCGAACGCATGGGCAGCCAGATTTTATGCGAAGGCGTGGAAACTTATCCTGAATTGCGTTTTGCACTCGATATAGGCTGTAAATTGATTCAGGGTTATATGTTCAGCGAGGCCAACAATCATTTTTGTGATGCTGGTATTTTTGCAGAAGATATAGCCGAGAACCGCCGCCAGTTTTTACAGGAAGGGATTCGCAAGGAGGAAAGGATCATTGCAGATTCGCGCCATATCCATAAAGAAGTGACAGAATTATGCAACCAGATACGCAATAATGGACATATCGATAAACTGCAATGGATTGAGAGCAATCATATCCTCAGCCTGTTTATTTGTGATGTTTACGGCACACAAATATCACCGACTTTTCGAAAAAACCCTGCATGCGAATGGCAAGATTGCCATGACAAAATAGGCTACAACTGGAGCTGGCGCCCCTATTTTTACCAATTGATCTCTGGCGCTGAAACCTTGCAACGGCTTTGTGTCACTTCGCGTAGTTACCATGATGTCACCACAGGCACATTGGTAAAAACCATTGCACGTTTTGTGGATAAAGACCGTATTTTAATGGTGGACATCAAAGAGGAAAAAAGTTTTTTATATGCCGCTGATGTGTTGTAGTTACGATGTTTTTAGTTACACCGCCCGCTTGAACAAACGATGAAAATTATCCGTAGTTTGTTCTGCCAGTTGTTCATAAGACACGCCTTTTAATTGCGCAACAAACTCGGCCACTTCGCGTGTGTATTTCGGGAAATTAGGCCTTCCGCGAAATGGCGTGGGCGCCAGATACGGAGAATCAGTTTCTACCAGCACTCGGTCTAACGGTACGTTTTTGGCAACGTCTTGCAATTCCACGGCATTCTTGAAAGTGACAATCCCGGAGAACGATATGTAAAAACCCATATCGAGTGCAGCCTTGGCCATTTCCCAGCTTTCGGTAAAACAATGCAATACACCGACCGATTCGCGGCAGGCATGTTCTTTTAAAATAGCAATGGTATCTTCACGCGCATCTCGGGTATGGATAATCACCGGTTGTTGTAACTGTTTGGCGACTTGCAAGTGCATCACCAGGCTTTCATGCTGTACAGCTTTGCTGTCTTGTGAGTAGTAATAATCAAGGCCAGTTTCGCCAATGGCCACCACCCTGGGATGGTTCGCCGCAGCAATCAGCTCTTCTGCGGAAATCATTTCTTTCACATCTAACGGATGCACACCAACCGACGCATAGACATTCGAGTATTTTTCAGCAATCGCTTTAACTGCTGCGGCATTTTGCATATCAATACCCACACACAGCATTTTAGTCACACCGCGATCGTGTGCTTCCTGTATCACGGTATCCAGCGTGCCAGATTCAATTTTTTCCAGTTTTAATCTATCAAGGTGGCAATGGGAATCGACTAACATACAGTACTTAACTCTTCTTAAAATTCGAATAACGATTAAAATTCTGTTGTAGGAGCGGGCTTGACCGCGAACATTCTTGAAAATCGCGGTCAAGCCCGCTCCTACAGATTCATTTCTTCAAGCGCCGATCATTTTCATCATTGCACTCAAAACCACTCCTGAAAATAGATTTCTCAACCACCCGATACCGGCGGATAAAATGCTACTTCATCACCATCGTGAACTGCAGCCATAAAATCGGTGACTTCGTGATTGATGGCGACAATAATATCTGCCTTGAGCGCTTCAGTTATGTGCTCTCCTTTGGCTACACCTAATGCCTTGACCACATCGGCTATGTTGCGCAGCCCTGCAGCAGGTAATTCAACAAATCCAATACCGATATCTTCACGCAGTTTGGCAAAAAACAACACATTGATCATGCGTGCCAGTCTCCAGATTTGCCGCCGGTTTTTTCCAGCAGCTTGACCTGTTCGATAACAATGCCTTTTTCTACCGCTTTGCACATATCGTAAATGGTGAGCGCTGCCACCGAAGCTGCCGTCATTGCTTCCATTTCTACGCCGGTTTTTGCATCAATCTTGCAAATGGCTTCAATACTTAATGTACCTTGATCATCGTGAATAAACTTGATTTTTACGCTGGTGAGCGCAATCGGGTGGCATAATGGAATCAGCTCGCTGGTTTTTTTCGCTGCCTGTATACCGGCAATGCGCGCCACAGCCAATACATCGCCCTTCTTGTGTTCGCCATTCACTATCATCGCTAACGTTCTCGGTTGCATACGCACAATCGCTTGCGCCCTCGCCTCGCGATGGCTACTGACCTTATCGGTAACATCTACCATATGGGCATTGCCTTGCGCATCCAGATGACTTAACTCGCTCACGTTTTTTACCTTTTATTCGTTCAGTTTTTGCTGTTCAGCGGCAATCAGCACGGTTAACTCGCTGTTCTGTTTTTCGGGGAATAAGGCGCGCAACTTTTTGCGCAATACCCATTCATCATCGAGTGCCTGGTACCAGTTCAGCAACGCTGTTTCTTCGGTTTCGTTGGGCTGTTCAAAATAATGATGCAACAACCAGTCGAGCGCCTTGACTTCAGCTTCGGGAAATCCTCCCAGCAGAATATAGCCTCGGGTTTCTTCCATGATGGTCTTTTTGTTTTCCCACAGTTTCAACGCATGCAGAGTGTGGGTATATGCCGTTAAGGTAATGTGCATGCCACTGATATCACGACGCTGGTAACAGATCATGAACAGGCTGGCATAACGCCCGGCCAGTTCCTTTTGGGTTTGCGGGGTGACAGCATACGAGCTGATCAACTCTGGCGACTTGCGACCAAACATGGTAAAAATTTCTCCAAAAAACTCTAAAATGATAAATTCAAGACTCTTGATTCTCTGCACTAATACTTATCATTGCTGAGTTGTTTCCTTGGCAACCACTGCATCCTTATAACCAAATACATTAAACCCATAAAAACTACGCACATATAAAAGCTTTCTTGCTGGTGGCACTATCATCAAAAACACCAAGGCTACTGAATACAAACACCAGACAGCAGCAAATTCGTTAGCTGTGTCGGTAGTCAAAAGCGTAACTACCGGCCCCATAATAGCTCCATATAACGTAGCTCGCCATGACCCATAAAACAGCGGCAGCAGGAATACTGACACAAAATAAATCCTGTCGAGATACCAGTTGTGGCCTGCCTTGATAGCCCATTCCATATGCCATCCGCCGGATGTAGAGCAAGTCAACTCACCACAAAACGGCACGGGATAAATAATATGCTTCATAAATGGTACGTAGTACCTGACTTCATAACAAAACCTTTCCCACTGCAAAGGCATGATACGAATAATCAATCCGGCAGTAGCCAATGCACATAAAAAATAGACAAACTTCTGGATTTTTTTGCGTCTATGATCAGGAATAAAATGCAGGGCTATGGCATTAAAGAAAAAAGGTTGGAAGGCAATATGCACATAAGCGAGTGTGGTAATAAAATTATTACGCGAATCGTAACATCGATCTATAACGGTATAGGTATAGGTCTGGATAACTTCCATCAAGGTAAAATACAACAGCGAAATCCAGAGAGCTTTTGCTTCGCCTTTTTTCCAAAAATAGATTGTTCCTACTGCGCCGACCACCGCCAGCGTTGCTGATGCTTGTCCACTCCAACACATATTGATCACCTCTACAATTTTTTATTATTCTTATACCATCTTTAATTCATCGATGATTTTTTTCCACATTTCATCAGGAGCCGCATAAGGCGCATAAATCGCCAAACGATCGGCATGTTTACCATATTTGGCTTTTAATTTACCGGCGATTTCTTCGGGCTTGCCGCGCGTGGTAAATGCTTCAAGAAAATCATCATCAATATAATTTGATAACTCATCCCACTTGCCTTCTTTCGACAAGACATTCAGTTTCGGCTGTAAATCGGCCAAACCGACTGCTGCCATTGGCGGAATATAGGCAGGTGTTGAAGCATAAAAACCTAACAGACCTTTTACGCTGGCTTCGGCTGCCTTGTAGGCTTCTTCCGTTTCCCCGGTAATTATGATGGCATTCACCTGCATAATAAAATCCTTGCGCTGGCGACCGGATTTTTCCAGGCCACGCTGCACCGCGGGCAATGCCTGTTCTTCGAGAAATGGCATACTATTGAAGGGATGCACAATCAGTCCATCCGCCACTTCACCTGCCACTTCGGTCATTTTTGGCCCCAATGCCCCGAGCAATATGGGCGGCACACCGTAAGGGTTAGGACCCGGATTAAACATCGGCGTCATCAGTGTATGACGATAAAATTTCCCGTCAAAATTCAGCCGCGTGCCATTTTGCCAGCAATCAAAAAATGCTTTAACAGCAAGAATATATTCACGCATACGCGCTGCCGGCGGATCAAATTCCAGACCAAAGCGCTTTTCGATATGCGCCTTGATTTGCGAACCGACACCCAAACTGAATTTACCTTTAGAAAACTTCTGTAAATCCCAGGCCTGGTAAGCAATATGCGAAGGATTACGTGGAAACGCCACTGCAATACCGGTAGCAATATCAAGTTGCGGCGCATGTTCGCTGGCTAATACCAGCGGGAAAAATGGATCCCAGCTGCCTTCGAGTGTGTATACACCATCATAACCAATAGCCGCCAACCGTTTAGCTTCATCGGCAGCATTTTCCATCGCAGCATAAAACGGGCCGTCAATTTTCATAAATTTTCCTGTTGAAATATTGTCTATTCAATAAAAAAGGCACCGTGCGGTGCCTTTAACGACAATCAGCTTGCACTGACTTCATTAATTTTATCCAACACTTTACGTGCAGCAATCGGTATTTTTGTACCAGGGCCAAATATCAAGGCCACACCTTGCTGATAAAGGAAATCATAATCCTGCGCAGGAATTACACCACCGGCAACCACGATAATGTCATCAGCGCCGAGTTTTTTAAGTTCAGCAATCAATTCCGGAATCAGGGTTTTATGGCCAGCGGCCTGTGAAGAACAACCTACCACATGTACGTCGTTTTCAACGGCTTGTTTAGCCACTTCTTGCGGCGTAGAAAACATCGGTGATAAATCGATATCAAAACCCACGTCGGCAAATGCCGTGGCGATAACCTTGGCACCACGATCATGGCCATCCTGGCCCATTTTTGCCACCAGCATACGCGGGCGACGACCATGGGCTTCAACGAATTTTTCAATATCAGCTTGAATAGACATCCACTCACCATCATTTTGATAGGCACTGCCGTAAACACCGGAAATGGTTTGGGCCTGTGCATTGTAACGACCAAATTCACGCTCAAGGGCGTAAGAGATCTCACCCACGGTAGCACGAACGCGTGTAGCTTTTATAGCCAAATCAAGTAGATTGCCTTTACCGCTAACAGCAGATTGATAAAGTGCCTCTAACGCTTCTTCAACTGCGCCTTCATCACGTGTAGTTCGAATGGAGTGCAGCAACTTGATCTGGCCTTCACGTACGGCATCATTATCAATATCCAGAATTTCAACTGGCGCTTCTTCCGCCAAACGGTATTTATTCACACCAACAATAACATCTTCACCACGATCAATACGTGCCTGTTTTTTGGCCGCCGACTCTTCGATTTTCATTTTTGGCAATCCAGTTTCAATGGCTTTGGCCATGCCACCAGCTGCCTCGATTTCCTCAATCAATTCCCAGGCTCTATCGGCCAGGCTTTGCGTAAGGCTTTCCATCATGTACGAACCCGCCCATGGATCAACCACTTTGGTAATGCCGGTTTCTTCCTGGATCACCAACTGGGTATTACGCGCAATACGTGACGAGAATTCAGTAGGCAGCGCGATTGCTTCATCGAGAGCGTTAGTATGCAACGATTGTGTGCCGCCAAATACCGCCGCCATGGCTTCGATAGTGGTACGCACCACGTTGTTGTAAGGGTCTTGTTCGGTGAGTGACCAACCGGATGTTTGCGAATGGGTACGCAACATTAGTGATTTCTCATCTTTGGGGTTAAATTCAGAAACGATTTTTACCCAAAGTAAACGCGCGGCACGCATCTTGGCGATTTCCATGTAGAAGTTCATGGATACACCCCAGAAGAAACTCAGGCGTGGGGCAAAATCATCAATACCTAAACCGGCCGCAATCGCAGTACGGATATATTCTTTACCATCAGCCAGTGTGTAAGCCATTTCCAGCGCCGCATCAGCACCGGCCTCCTGAATGTGATAGCCCGATATAGAGATAGTGTTAAATTTCGGCATATTGCCAGTAGCGTAGGCAATGATATCTCCAATGATTTTCATCGAAGGTTTAGGCGGGTAAATATAAGTATTACGCACCATGAATTCTTTCAGGATATCATTCTGGATGGTACCTGCGAGCTGATCCTGCCCAACGCCCTGCTCTTCCGCAGCTACAATGTAACCGGCTAACACAGGCAATACAGCGCCATTCATGGTCATAGAGACAGACACTTTGTCCAGTGGAATGCCGTCAAACAGGATTTTCATGTCTTCGACTGAATCAATCGCAACACCGGCTTTACCGACATCACCTGAAACACGGGGATGATCGGAATCGTAACCACGGTGTGTTGCCAGATCGAATGCAACAGAAACACCCTGACCACCGGCTGCCAGCGCTTTCCGGTAGAACGCATTGGATGCCTGTGCAGTGGAGAAACCTGCGTATTGGCGAATAGTCCATGGACGACCGGCATACATGGTGGTTTGTGGGCCACGGATAAACGGTGTCATGCCAGGCATGGTGTTGGTGTATTCCAGGCCCTGTAAATCTTCAGCGGTATACACCGGCTTGATATCAATACCTTCGGGGGTATGCCATACCAAGTCATCCAGGGTCTGATTGCTGCGCGCAAGTTGCTTGTTGGTTTTGGCCTTGAATTGCTCTAATGTAGGCACTTTAATAACAGGCACTTTAATAACAGGCACTTCGATTTTCTTGTCAGTCATGCTTGAATCCTCTAACAACTTAGTGATGGCCATCTTCCGAAGGCTGGTTCAATTCAATTAATACGCCATCGCATGATTTGGGATGTATAAAAATCACGCGGCAATTATGCGCTCCCAAACTGGGCGCTTCCGATAAAAATAGATAACCCTTGGCTTTTAAACGCGCCACATCGGCATCGATGTCATCAGAACGAAAACACAAATGATGTAACCCTGGTCCTTTCTTTTCCAGAAAGCCTGCCACCGGACCTTCGCCGCGCAAGGGATAGATCAATTCGATACTGGTTTCGGGCAAAGGGAAAAAAGCGGTAGAGGTTTTGGCTGATTCAACATCTTCGGTACCGGAATAGGTTAAACCGAAGTCTTCCAAAAAACGTTTGATGGCCTTTTCCAGATCAGGAACGGCTATCGCAATATGGTCTAAAGCTACGATCATAATGGGTTCTCTTGTGTAATTTACGACAAAAAATCGATAGCGATGGTATCACAAACAAGAGTCTGCACCTACTTTTGTGGCACTGAATTGCCTATAAAAAAGCCGACAAATCGTCGGCTGAACAGGACGGAAACCAGAAATAAATCGTGCTAATGCTCAAAGCCATTAGTCTGCTTGATATCCACCAGCAAAACGCGATTTTCATCGACAAAACAGGCAATAGTTTTCACCAAGGCACCCGTAAACGCATCGTGATATTGACGCGATGTGACGGATTTTCTTTGCATGTTTTCAGCGTTGGATAACAACTGGTAAAAATACGGGCGCCAGCACCAGTTATTGCCGATGGTATCCGAAGAAATTTCCCACACCCCTTCAACCGCTTTATAGGTTGGGGAAATTTGTGTGCCCCCGGCATCAGAAATAAACATACTGGCAATCTGTGCATTATCAACAGCGGCCAAATCCAGATCATTGCCGCGTTCCCGAATCTGGTCACATAAGGATTCAACCTGTTTTTGAACTTTTTTTGAATTTTCGATGACTTTTTCTTCCTTGCGCATACCTTCGAGCAAAAAGCGGCGGCGCTGGATGGAGATATCCCGCTCGAACATCTGGTGCTGGGTAAAATCACTTTTCGCTTCGCTGAACATAAAACCCTGGATTAATTTACTGCCAATCTCCAGTGCAAAACGCAATTCATGATAATGCTCAACTCCTTCACACAAAACCTGGCTGCCCATGCGCTCGGCAAGAAAACTTAAAGAGTGAACAATGTGTTGTTCAAAGCCTCCCTGTACTGCTTTTTTAAACAGGCGCATGTCGAGCTTGACGATATCGGGTTCAAGACGGATAACTCGATCAAACTGCGAATAGCCTGCACCAAAATCGTCCACCGCCACACGAATACCCAGCTGCTTATAACGCTTTACAATCTCCACCAGCTTTTCCGGATTGGAGTTGGTTTCCACAATTTCGACAACGACTTTACGCGGATTCACATCGTACATTTGCAGCATTTCAACGGTGGGAATCCATTGATTACCCAACAAATCGATCCAGCGCGGGGAAATATTCAGGGTTAAAAAACCAGGCTGGCCTGCCTCGGCAAAACGCTGAATGGCCTGCAACCTTACCGCCCGGTCAAAGGCCAATACTTTTTGTTCATCGAGGGTGTGGTCACAAAATATCTGACCGGCTGAGCGGACTTTGCCGTCATGGTCAATCATCCTTGCGAGAGCTTCATGCCCGACGACTCTTGCGGTTGCAATATCAACTATCGGTTGAAAATAGGGAATCAACTGCATGATTAACGTCTCCGTGGTTTTATTAAGAATAGACTAAAAGCCAGCAGTGGCTGATTAAAACACGGTAAGAATGTTGGGTTTTCTGATTAAAACGCGGTAAGAATGCGGCAGGAGTTCACCAAGAGCACAGGCAAAAAAAAGCCGGCTATAGAAACCGGCTTTTATTAAACATCATGCAATGTATTACAGTGCAGCTTCCAGTTCAGGTACCGCTGTAAACAAGTCTGCAACCAGACCGTAATCAGCCACCTGAAAGATTGGCGCTTCTTCATCCTTGTTGATAGCCACAATCACTTTGGAATCTTTCATGCCGGCCAAATGCTGAATAGCACCGGAAATACCGACAGCGATGTACAGATCTGGCGCAACGATTTTACCGGTTTGACCCACCTGCATATCATTAGGCACAAAACCTGCGTCAACTGCAGCGCGCGAAGCACCCACAGCAGCACCCAACTTGTCAGCCACCTTGTACAACAGGCTGAAGTTGTCGCCATTTTGCATACCACGACCACCAGAAATAACAATCTTCGCAGAGGTCAGTTCAGGACGATCGGATACAGCCAACTCTTCCTTAACGAAAGTAGAAAGGCCTGCATTGTGGGCAGAAGCCACTGACTCAACAGCAGCCGAACCACCTTCAGCAGCAACACCATCAAAACCGGTTGCACGCACAGTGATCACTTTGATCGCATCTGATGATTTAACGGTAGCGATAACGTTACCGGCATAAATAGGGCGCTTGAACGTATCCGCACTCACCACTTCCTGAATTTCAGAAATTTGCGCTACATCTAACAATGCGGCTACACGAGGCAACAGGTTTTTGCCATTGGTGGTTGCTGCAGCCAGGATATGGCTATAAGCCTTGCCTACTTCAGCTACCAGCAATGCTACATTCTCTGCCAATTGATGTTGGTAAGCTGCATTATCTGCCACCAAAACCTTACTCACGCCAGCGGCTTTTGCTGCGGCTTGTGCTGCTGCGCCACAGTTTGCGCCAGCCACTAAAACCACAATATCGCCACCGATTTTTTGGGCAGCTGCGATCGTATTTAAAGTAGCGCCTTTTAATGAGGCGTTATCATGTTCTGCAATAACTAAAATGCTCATGGTTAGATCACCTTCGCTTCGTTTTTCAATTTATCGACAAGTTGCGCTACCGATTCAACTTTTACACCCGCTTTACGATCCGCTGGCGGCTCTACACGTACAGTCGTCAAACGCGGAGCAACATCAACACCCAGATCAGCCGGAGTAGTCACATCCAAAGGCTTTTTCTTGGCTTTCATGATGTTTGGCAAAGAAGCATAACGAGGTTCGTTCAAACGCAAGTCAGTGGTAACAACCGCAGGCAGGTTTAAAGCGATAGTTTGCAAACCGCCATCGACTTCACGGGTTACATTCACTTTACCGCCATCAACGACAACCTCAGAAGCGAAAGTACCTTGAGCCATACCTGCCAACGCAGCCAACATTTGGCCGGTCTGGTTGTTATCACCATCAATGGCTTGTTTACCGAGAATAACCAGACTTGGAGATTCTTTATCGACAATCGCTTTCAGCAGCTTGGCAATGGCCAAAGGTTGCAACTCAGCATCGGTTTCTACCAGGATGCCACGGTCAGCGCCTAAAGCCAAAGCGGTACGAATTTGCTCCTGACACGCTTTATCACCCATGGAAACCACAATAATTTCTGTAGCCACACCCTTCTCTTTCAAGCGAACTGCTTCTTCAACAGCAATTTCACAAAACGGGTTGATGGACATTTTTACGTTGGCCAAATCAGCACCAGAACCATCACTTTTTGGTCGAACTTTAACGTTGTAATCGACCACACGCTTAACTGCGACAAGAACCTTCATAGATTACTCTCTATTTCTCTTGGGGAATTGGACAAGGATGAATAAAGCCTGAGCTTCAAATCCGCCTCTTTTAACGGCTGCGTATAGTGAACGTGAAAGCCCATAAGGTCAAGTACAAAACGGCATACAACAGCTATAAAAAAGCGTTTTAAAATAGACTTTTATCTTAAATAACAACAAGTTAAGAAAAGCCCTGCAAAGAATATTAAAATTGCCACAGGTAACAAGAAAACGCTATAATCGCCGCGCAAAATGAACCCGGACAAGCAAAACCACTGTTTGAGTGTAAATAATCATTTACACAACGCATTCAACAACTTACGAGGTATTTACTGTGGAACGTGAATTTATGGAATTTGATGTACTTATCGTTGGCGCTGGCCCTGCAGGTTTGGCTGCTGCGTGCCGCATTCGTCAACTCTGTGAAAAAACAGGCAAAGACATCAGCGTTTGCGTTGTTGAAAAAGGTTCGGAAGTCGGTGCACATATCCTTTCCGGCGCTGTATTTGAACCCCGCGCATTAAACGAACTCTTTCCGGACTGGAAAGAAAAAGGCGCACCACTCAATACTGCCGTTACCGGTGATGACATTTACATGTTTACTGGCCAGCAAGGTGCTATCAAAGTACCAAATGTATTTGTGCCAAAAACCATGCACAACGAAGGCAACTATATCATCAGCCTGGGCAACCTGTGCCGCTGGATGGCCGAACAAGCAGAAGCCCTGGGCGCAGAAATTTATCCTGGCTTTGCTGCTGCTGAAATCCTGTTTGATGAAAACGGTAAAGTGACCGGTATCGCAACGGGTGATATGGGCGTTGCCGAAGATGGCAGTCATAAAGACACTTTCACCCCCGGCATGGAATTGCGCGCCAAATACACCCTGTTTGCTGAAGGCTGCCGTGGCCATCTGGGCAAACAATTGATTGAAAAATTCAAACTCGATGCCGGCAAGGATCCTCAACATTATGGCCTTGGCATCAAGGAAATCTGGGAAATTGCCCCGGAAAAACACCAGCAAGGTTTGGTCATGCACACAGCTGGCTGGCCATTGATTGAAAGTGGTACCGCAGGCGGCTCATTCCTGTACCACATTGAAAACAATCAGGTTGCTGTAGGCTTGATCACCGACCTTTGTTACGACAATCCACACGTTAGCCCGTTTGAAGAATTCCAGCGTTACAAAACCCATCCAAAGGTTGCACAATACCTTGAAGGCGGTAAACGTCTTAGCTATGGCGCACGTGCTATTGCCAAAGGTGGTTTGCAATCATTACCGAAAATGACTTTCCCTGGCGGTTTATTGATTGGCTGTGATGCCGGTACGTTAAACTTCGCCAAAATCAAGGGTAGCCATACGGCAATGAAATCTGGTCTGTTAGCTGCTGAAGTAGTACACAACGCATTAACAGGGCTGAATAAAACTGGCGAAGAACTGCCAGAATATACCCAGGCATTTGAAGGTTCATGGTTATATCGTGAATTACATCAGCAACGTAACTTTGGTCCTGCACAACATAAACTTGGCAACATCCTGGGTTCAGCCTATGCGTTTGTGGATATCAATATCCTCAACGGCAATGCACCATGGACCTTGCGAGATGGCAAAGCCGATTATGCGCAAATGAAACCGGCTAACCTGTGCAAGAAAATCGACTATCCAAAACCTGATAACAAATTAAGTTTTGATCGTTTGTCATCTGTATTTTTATCGAACACCAACCATGAAGAAAACCAGCGTTGTCACCTGACATTGAAAGATGCCGACGTGCCGATGAAACACAACTACCCGCTGTATGATGAACCTGCACAGCGTTACTGCCCTGCCGGCGTGTATGAAATCGTGGAAAATGCTTCAGGCGAAAAACGCTTCCAGATCAACAGCCAGAACTGCGTACATTGCAAAACCTGTGATATTAAAGACCCAACCCAGAATATCATCTGGGTTACCCCTGAAGGTGGCGGCGGTCCTAACTACCCAAACATGTAAGCCGCAACATGGCCTACAAAATAAAAAGGCAGCTCACAAGGCTGCCTTTTTTATTCCTGTTACTTAAGGAGGCACTGAATAACTGTCATTTCGAACAAAGTGAGAAATCTAACTTTTTGAATTAAAAAGATTCTTCACTGCGTTCAGAATGACAAAAGAGAGTTATTCAAAGGTTCCCTATCGTTCTTTAGCTGGCCGTTATAACAGGTTTTTTCTTGCCATAGCGAATCATCATCAAGGCTGGCCCGAGGAAAAAATCAAACACCAAAGCCAGAGAAATACACATGGCTGTCAGGATACCAAAGTTATCCATACTGGAAAGGTCTGACAAGGTAAAGGTCATAAATCCCCAGAACAACACAATACTGGTAATCATCAGCGCCTTGCCGGTCGACATTAACACATCCTCAATGGCTTTGGCAGCATCACCATGTTGCTGGTAAGCTACCTTGAAACCGTGCATAAAATGAATGGTGTCATCCACACATAAACCCACGGCAATAGAACCGATCAACACCGTCAATACATCCATGGGCATATCGGTAATCGCCATAAAGGCAATCACTATCATGATAGGTATCAGGTTAGGCACCATGGAAATAAGGCCATCTGCCACATTTCTTAACAATATGATCATCATGATGGTAATGATGATGCCGGAAATCAGGTAGCTTTGAATCGCTGACTGAACAATGGCGGCAAAAAGTACACTGAAGATAGGGATAACTCCGGTCAAGTGCATATCAGGCCACTTAGAGCCCATATCCTTCTGGTAACTGCTAATCAACTGCTTCTGGAACTTGTCAAACAGGATGGCATCTTTCCAGGGTAATATCAGGGTTGTATGTACTTTCCTGAATTTCTTGTCAGTGAACTGGTAGAGGTCATCCGCCTGATCCATTTCCACCAACAATAATTCCTGGGCAATCATCTCCTGGCTATCGGGCACCACATAGTTTTCCTGTTTGTTACCATTAAAGGCCTGGTTGGTTTCCTTTACCAGGTCGACAATGCTGTTAACCGAGCGTATCGGTATGCCGTTCAATTCCTTGCCCCGCAAACCGGATAACCAGGCATCAAGGCTCTTCAGGAATTCCGGGTCAAGTGCACCCTGGTCTTTTCCGGTATCTATAATGATTTCCACAGGCATGGAACCGGTGACCTTGGCTTCAATCACACGCACAGCAGTTTTCACCGGATTATCATCGGGAAACCAGGCGAGAGAATCTTGCGAAAATCGAAGGTTGGGAATAAATATCAGCGTAATGGGCACAATAGCCAAAGCTGCAACCACAACTTTCCAGGGATGGTGAATAGCACAAAAAATGCCTAGTCTCGTAAATTTGTAAGGTAAACCGCCCGTTTTAAAATGTTCCGCATCAACCTGTGGTTTGTGTTTGACGGGAAACAGGGTCAACAACACCGGTACAAGGATCAGTGTTAACACCAATGCCAGCATGGTACCAATGGCAGCAAAGAGCCCCAGGCTGCCGATGGGCACGATAGCAGAAAACACAAAAGACATCAGGCCTGCCGCAGTCGTCAAACTGGTAAAAAGCACAGCAACGCCGGTATGGCTAAGTGCATAAAGTATGGCTTCCTCCTTGGTTTTGCCATGGTCGTATTCATGATAAAAAATACTCAGGATATGGACCGAATCACCAATACATACCGCCAACAGGAATGAAGGGATAATTGACGTTGTGATTTGCATGGAAAAGCCGAGAGCCGGCAACATGGCAATAGTAGCGCCAATGGAAATGGCCATCACAATCAAGGGAATAAAAATACCCGATGCACGCTTGAACAGAATACCCAGAACCAGAGCTATCATCAGCAATGACACTGCAGTCAGGTTGCCAAAATCCGCCTGTATAATACGACCCATGTAGGAACCTAATTCCAGCGTACCACCGACGTAATACTCACCTTTGCCGAGACGTTGCTTATAGCGCTCCATTACCGTCTTTATTTCGTTCGAAGCCACTGCCAGTTCAGCGTCACCAAAATTGCTGAAGGTTTCCGTGCCATCCTTATTCTTGATAATCTTGTAAGGTAATATTTTCAGGAAAATCGCAACTGTATCTTCATCACGATTCAACAGGCGGCCATAGTAAATATCCTTCCCACGAATGCGCTCCTTGATAACTGCAAGCTCTTCTTCGGTTTGCGGGAAGTTCTCCAGAAGGTCTTCGGCAATTAGATCATCCCCATCACCGTAGATACTTCGTACATTGACTAACGAATCGACTGATTGCAGATAACCCACCTCCTGCTCCAGATCGCCATGGATATCACGCAAGGTAGCCAGGAAATCGAGACTAAAGACATCTACGCCGGTAATGACCACCGTAAAAAATTCGTCCCGCCCGAATTCATCGCGGAATTTTTCATAATCCACCAGGGCTTTGGCATCTTTATGCAGGAAACTTTCTGCTGTGGTATCAATGCGCAAGTGTTGCAACTGGGTTAACAACAGCCCAAACAATACTAAAACCGTCGCCAGCGTCGTTTTAGGATAAGTAATAAACCAGCGACCCATGCGCACAAAAAAGTTTTCCGTCGTCATCAGCACATACCATTAATAATTATGAAACACTGAGTATCGCAAATATCCAGACAGAAAAGTACCTGTTAACAAAATTGTAATTCAGCAAAATCGAATGCGTATTTTAAATCCCGGAAAAAGTGTAGACCCTGTAGCTATGACTTCGATACAGGATCCCAGCTAATGATTATTGCACTTTACAAGCGCATATGACGGATGGCATCCCACAACTCATCATAAGCCACAGCGGGTTTTGACGAAGCCGCAAATGTTGCCAGCGGTGCTTTGCGCAGGCTCATTTTTTCGGTAATGCTGGCATAGGGAATAGCAATGGGCAGGATAAAGGTTTTGCGTTTCACACAGAGTTGCTCATATATCTCTTTATGCAAATTGCGCCGCGCATCCATCAAGGTAAAAAAAGCCTTTAATTTTGGCGGTTCGGGCATATGATCCTTGATGTAGTCGCGTAATTGTTCCAGGGTACGCACCGCCATCACGGTAGGAATTACCGGCACCAGCACCAGCGAAGCAATATGCAACAAACCTTCATTGGCCGCCGTTAAACCAGGCGGGCAGTCAACAAACACATAATCGTATTCCCCGAGCAAGGGCTCCAATAATTTTTGCATGAATTTTTGTGGGGATTTTGCTTCTGCCGCTTTGACATCGAGCAACCGCATACTCATGTCAGCAGGCAGAAGATCGAGATTTTCATAACCCGTGGCAATGACCCGACTGCCCATATCCATATCTTTCATCAATGCATTCAAGCCGCCTTTCAGCTGATCGCCAATATCCAGGAAATAACCCGCCGAACCCTGGTGATCCATATCCCAGATCAAGGTTTTATGGCCGGCAGCGGCAGCCAGGTAAGCCAGATTCACTGCCGATGTTGTTTTACCCACACCACCCTTGATATTGAAAACTGCAATAATTTTCGCCATATCTCCCTCTGAATTTTTATTATTTGACACCTCAGCATAGATCAAACTTTAAGCAGTGCAAATAACAATCAGCAGGAAAGAACTTTTCAACCAACAAAAAAACCTGCAAAAACAGAACGATATCTATAAAATCGAGGCAAATCCTTTATATGACAATGCTTGCCATGAATTCATTTACTATCCCGACACCGCATGATCAGTACATTCCGCAGGCCCTGAATGCGTTTAAATCCCTGCTATTGATTGGCCTTCTGCTAGGTTCATTTTTTCTCGCCAACCAGGTTGGCAACAGCGAGTTAGACTTTGCGGTGAAATGGGCATTGATTGGCTTGCTCGCTACTATCAATGGTATCTGGATTCTCGGCATGGCCGTACTGGCACACGATGCAGTTCACAAAGTGTTGTTCAAATCACTGCTCATCAATGAAACCATCGGCGGGATTTTGTCAGCACTAGGGTTAATCCCCTTTTATGCCAACCGCCAGTTTCACCTCACCCATCATCGCTATGCCCACCAGCCCGATCTCGACCCCGAACAGAAAATGCATGGTCGAGGTTTCATCTTTGCCTATGTGATTGGCCCACTGGTTGGCATCTTCCTGCAACACAAACTGTTTATTACAAATATGTTGACCCGATTCACCGATAAACAATACCGGGGCCGGGTTCTCAAAGATGCCATCTTCCTCAGCATCGCCCTCGCCTTTTATGGTTTGCTGGTACCGGCTTTGGGCATTTCTTTACTTTATTCAGTACTGCCCACTTTCCTGGTTTTTCCGATGGTATTTTCCTACCGTGCGCTTTCCGACCATTACGGCATTCCAGCAGTAAAAACCAAAGCCACCGTTAAACAGGAAGTGTTAGAAGAGAACAAGGCCAACTGGCGTGATGAACTGCCCACCAAACAAACTAAAGTCACTGGCTGGGTTGTACTTACGCATCCTTTGATCGAGTGGGTCTGGAGTAACGTCAATTACCATGAAGTTCACCACAAATATCCCTATCTCTCCTATATTCATTTGAAAGATGTTTTTGAACATACAAAAAATAACCAGCCCTACTATGTAGTTAATGGCTATACTCAATCATTATTGAAACTCTATAACCAACCCTATTACCCTGAAGCCACACAGGCAAACAATGATTAAAATCGCTGCCATACAAATGATTTCTACACCTGTAGTGAGCGAAAATATTGCTGCTGCAGGCCGCCTGATTGCCGAAGCTGCTGCTAAAGGTGCGGAACTCGTATTGTTGCCGGAATACTGGGCCATCATGGGCATGACTGAAACCGATAAAATTGGCCATGCAGAAATCATGGATAACGGACCCATCCAGAAATTCATGATAGAAACCGCTCGCCAACACAAAATCTGGTTAATTGGCGGTACCTCACCGCTGGTTGCACCTGATCCGGCAAAAGTTTTGAATTCTGTTCTGGTCTATAATCCTGACGGTGAACGTGTGGCGCGTTATGACAAAATCCATTTGTTCAGCTTTTGCAAAGGCGATGAATCCTACGATGAAGCGCGCACTATTATGCCCGGCAATACCATTGCCAGTTTTGAAGCACCGTTTGGCAAAGTCGGCCTATCGGTGTGTTACGATTTACGTTTCCCTGAACTGTTTCGCGCACTTGGGCATTGCACACTGTTAACCCTACCCGCAGCGTTCACCTACACAACAGGCAAAGCCCATTGGGAAATTCTGCTGCGTGCCCGCGCCATTGAGAACCAGTGTTATGTCCTGGCATCTGGCCAGGGTGGTCACCATGTGAATGGTCGCCACACTTTTGGGCATAGCATGTTAATCGACCCATGGGGAGAAATTATTGCCGTTTTGCCTGAAGGTGAAGGTGTGGTAATGGGCGAAATCGATCCTGATTACATGAATGAAATCAGAAGTAATTTGCCAGCACTTAAACACCGACAAATGTAATCAGCTTTACACACACGTATCTCTTGCAAACACCCCTTACCCACGGATTCAACCTTGAAAAAAATTGCTGTTTTCGCTGACGTACAGAACATCTACTACACCACCCGCCAGGCTTATGGCCGGCAATTCAATTACCGCAAACTGTGGGATCGCATCAAAAACCAGGGTGTGATTGTCTCTGCAACCGCTTATGCCATCCATAGAGGCGATGATAAACAACTGAAATTCCAGAATACATTGAAAGAGATTGGCTTTAACGTAAAGCTAAAACCTTTTATTCAGCGCAGCGATGGTTCTGCCAAAGGCGATTGGGATGTGGGCATCACCATTGACATTATGGAAGCTGCTGCCAATGTGGATACTGTCATATTACTTTCCGGCGATGGCGACTTTGACCTGTTGCTCGAAAAAATCAAGAATAAGTATAACGTTTGTGCAGAGGTGTATGGCGTGCCACAACTGACCGCCAATTCGCTGATATCCTCTGCCAGCATTTACCATAAAATCGAAGATGATTTGTTGCTCTAGGTTGCTCTTTTCATCGAGCAACCCACTCTACAAACAGCTGCCTAAAGAAAATCCCCATTCACATCCACTGCCTGTAACTGATTGCCATCCGGGCCGGATTGCGAAGGATCAGCAATCCAGGGATCCAGACAATCCCTGTCGACCACACAGGGATCTGTCAATGCTTCAAGAAAAGCCACAACTTCTCCCGCTTGGGCAGGATTTAGGCGGATTGGAGCGAATGCGGTAGCTCGGGCATCACGCTCCTCACTGAGTTTTTGCAGGGCCAATTGTGAGTTATTTTCAGCATCGGGATATAAACTGGCACAATTCACTACCGTAGAAAATTGCTGTAACTGGCACCAGCCTCCATTATCAAAAAAGCCCTGTACACTAGCTACCGGATTGACATAGTGGCGAACAACATCATCTAATGTTTCGAAGGCACCTGAATGCGTATAGGGTGCAGTCACTGCTATATTCAACAAACTGGCGGTACGGAAGTGATACCGGTCCCCCGCATTATGTGTGACTCTCTCCCTGCCAAAATCATCATGATTACCATCGCCTTCTCCCGGACCTATTTGTGGAAAGGCAATGCCATGATGGCGGCCATCACTGAACAAATCGCCACTATGGCAACCTGAACAACCTGCTCCGCCTTGATTGGGTGGCGTAAAAAACAAAATGGCACCCGATTTTTGCTCATCCGTTAAAGCGGCATTATCACCTTCAACATAGGCTTTCCATGGGTTATTCACAAACACCATCGACCTCTCATATTCAGCGATAGCCAACACGATGTTATCAAACGTCACCAGATTTTCAGCCGTCTCTGTACTATTAAACGCTGCCTGGAATAAGGCCAGCCAGTTAGGCGAAGCCAGCTCACCTGTGCCTTCACTATAATTGCCAAACCGGGCTGCCAAATGATGCCGTATTGCAGCGTTAGAACTTCCCGTTTCAAAATCGGCTGTTTTCATTTCATCCACTGATGTCACCGGAAACCTTGCCTGGGCTGCAACCAGATTATCACCCGCGTTAAGATCTGCTATGCCAAAGCCGCTGTCTGGTGTACTGATACCGGAAGCTGAACCATTTTCTCCCGCTTCTTTACCCAGGCTTTCCACCCGTGAATCCCAGAACAACCCGGTATCCCAAAGCCCCGCATTAAAGATTGTTGGGGCGTTGCGTGGCACCACCGGAGAACCTTCTGCATATTCACGACCTGGCCCCAATAAATCCGAAGTCAACGCCTCGACGCCCACAGGGAATGACAAATTATCGCCACCGCCCAGCATCGGGTGATGACACGATGCACACGATGTATCAAAACCACCGCCTAGACTTTTGCTAAAAAACAGTGCTTTACCTAATTGCGAAAGAGGATCTTCAATATCAGGCAGAGTTCTACCTGCAGAAGGATCACCGGTTAATCCTAACGTTGCAATTAAAGGGCGCAACTGGTTATCCAGAGCGCTGTTTACCTGTGCAGGCGAAGCAGCATTGACCGTTGAACCACCATCACTACCACAAGCAGTTATCAATGTAGCGATAACTGCACTGATAACTGCACTGGCTAAAAATACGGGTAACTTGTTTAAGCTCATGATCGAATCCCCTGATTACAGTAAATACACTGTTCAACATTTTTATACTTTCTTAATCTTAGGCTAGCCGCTAAAAAAGCAATAAGTGCGACCCAATTGTGCAAACAATAAGGAAGATGACATTGAGTGAAAAAGTTCATTGCCAATGAACTGAATTGAAAACGCGAACGTAAATAAAGAAAAAGACAAACACGGGAGAATTGTATGAATAGCACAAAAACCTTGTCGGGCGCCGAGAAAAAAGAAATAGCCTGCGCAATGCTGGGCAAAATTATCGCTCTGCAGCCACACTTTCGGGAACGCGCGGCCAAAACCCGCGAAATCCGCAAAGTGCCTGATGAATCCATCAAGGAACTGCAAGACATCGGGTTTTTCCTTACCCTGCAACCTCAACAATATGGTGGTTACGAGCTTGATCCACAGGATTTCTTCCGCATGCACATGGCCATTGCCGAAGGTTGTATGTCAACCGCCTGGGCCGCTGGTATTATTGCCGTGCATGCCTTTCAGATAGCCTTGATGGACAAACGTGCCCAGGAAGATGTCTGGGTAAGTGATGTTGATAAAATCCATACCCGCGTATCGTCGGCCTATGCCCCGATGGGCAAAGTCGAAGCTGTGGAAGGCGGCTTTAAATTTTCCGGCCAATGGGGATGGTCATCCGGGTCTAACCATTGTACCTGGGCTTTACTTGGCGGCATTGTTCCCGGAGAAGGTTATCGCACTTTCCTTGTGCCCAAATCCGATTATGAAATTCTCGATACCTGGCATTCCATGGGCCTGCAAGGCACAGGCAGTAACGATATCCTGGTGAAAGGGGCATTTGTTCCGGACTACCGCACTCACAAGCAAATGGACGGCTTCAACCTGACCAATCCCGGCACCGACATCAACAAGGCTTATTTATACCAGATCCCGTGGGCGCAAGTGTTTGTGCGTGTAGTCTGCACTCCTGCGATTGGTGCTTGTAAAGACGCCCTGAACCTGTATAAGCAAGGCGCAATGAAAAAGAACAGCATGGATCCTTCCAAACACTCCACCGATCCTTCTACACTGGAACGAATAGCTGCAGCTGAAAACATTATTGATGAAATGGAAACCATCATGCTTCGCAACTTTGAGGAAATGGTAGATTATGCCAGCTCCTGCAAAGTTCCACCGATCGAGAAAAGGGCCAAATACCGTTATCAGGCGGCATTGGTTATTGAGAAGAGCATGCAGGTGATCGACAGTTTATTTTCAATGGCGGGTGGTAGTTCAGTATTTGCTGGGGCAGAAATCCAGCAACGATTCCTCGATATACATACCGCACGTGCTCATGTGGCTAACAACCCGACCAATTTTGCGCGGAATCTGGGCAGCTTGCATTTGGGTGTAGAGAACAAGGATTTCTTTATTTAAGGTACTGAAAGGGCTGGTTAGGAACCAGCTTCTGCATCATTGCCCTAATGCACACGCCTTGCAGATACACGATTTACCACGTAAAGCTTCAGGCACTCGCGACAATAACTCCGGGGTGATTTTGGTTTCTATACACCAGCAAACGGAATCAAAATCACCACTGATCGCTGGAGCACAACCATTAGGCCCACCACATAATGGACAGCTATGATTGGCTAGTGGTTGTGAATTCTTGTTAATTTCATTTGTCATACAATTAACTTTCCTTATCCTCACCCGCCATATCACCGGTAAACTGCAACTGTGCCAAACGTGCATATAACGGATTCGATACCAATAATTCCTGGTGACTGCCCTGCGCCACTTTTTGGCCGCCTTCCATTACCACGATCTGGTCGGCATGTAATATCGTTGCCAAACGATGTGCAATGATTACCGTAGTACGGCCTTTCATCAGTTCTTCGAGGGCAAGTTGAACGTGATGTTCGCTTTCAGCATCGAGTGCACTGGTGGCTTCATCTAACAATAAAATCCTGGGATTTTTTAACAAGGCTCGTGCAATGGCGATTCGCTGTTTTTGACCACCGGAAAGACGCACACCCTGCTCACCGAGATCGCTTTGATATCCATTTGGCAACTTCATGATGAAATCATGTGCATAGGCCGCTTTGGCAGCCGAATACACTTCTTCATCGGTGGCATCGGATTTACCGTAGCGAATGTTATACATCACGTCAGCCGTAAACAAAGTAGGCTGTTGTTGCACTACGGCAATTTGTTCACGCAATATCAGGGGATTCAACTGGCGAATATCAGTATTTCCAAAACAGACTTCGCCATGTTGCGGATCGTAAAAACGCTGGATCAAATCAAACACGGTAGATTTACCGGCACCGGATGGCCCAACTAACGCTACTACTTTACCCTGCTCAATTTTGAGGTTCAATTGATTCAGTGCCGGCTGATCGGGACGCGACGGATAACAAAATGTCACATCCTTAAAACTTAACGCAGCAGGCAATTGTTCAACATGGGTGACAGGATGTTCTGGCGACTGGATTTGATTATGCGCATACAGCAATTCCATCAAGCGTTCAGTTGCACCCGCTGCACGTTGCAGTTCTCCATACACTTCCGACAATGTCGCCACACCGGTAGCCATTAACACTGCATAGAAAATAAATGCACCGAGATCACCACCGGTCATTTTACCACTTATAACATCACTGCCACCGACCCATAACATACCCGCCAAAGCGCCAAATACCAGCAATATAACCACAGCCATCAACACGGCACGTTGGCGCACGCGCGTTCTCGCCACAAGGAATGCACGCTCAACTTCGTGGCCGAAGGCGGTTTTTTCATGTTGTTCATGCGTGTAGCTTTGTACGGTTTTAATATGCTGGATAATTTCACCAGCATAGGTACCGACATCGGCTATGGAATCCTGGCTTTTACGTGACAGCTGCCGCACCTTGCGGCCGAATATCAAGATGGGCATCAGGATCAAGGGCACACCCAACACTATCATCAACGAAAGCTTAAAGTTGGTGATCAATAACATCACCAGCGCACCAAAAAAGGTAATGGTGCTACGCAATGCCATCGACACTGACGAGCCAATAATCGATTGCAGTAAAGTAGTATCGGTAGTCAAGCGTGACATAATGTCGCCACTGCGATTGGTTTCAAAAAATGCCGGATGCAATTCCACAATATGGTCAAACACCGCTTTGCGGATATCCGCGCTCACCCGCTCTCCAAGCCATGAAATCAGGTAAAAACGCACGTAGGTACCGATGGCCATGAGGATTGCGATGACCAGCACAAACAGGATGGCGGAATTGAGATGTTCGAGCGATTGCTGCACAAAACCCTTGTCGATGACCATGCGAACACCCTGACCTACCGACAGCGTTAAACCTGATGTAAATATCAGTGCGATAAGGAAAAAAATTACCTGGGTTTTATAGGGCAGTAAAAACTGGAATAAGGAAATTAAGGTTGAAAGTTTTTTGGTTTTTGCAGGAGAAACATTAACCGCTATAGTTTCTTCAGCGTTATCCATTATCGGGGCATTTTCTTGATGGGTAGTTTGCACAAATTCACCGCGTGAGAGAGAAAGTTTTAAATCGGAATGATTTAGGGAAACTCTGAAATTTTTCAGAGGTTCCTTAGATAAACACACTGTATAAACCGGCAATAAAGCCGCAAAAATCAAAAAGGATTTATCGCCCAGTTTACATGGAATACGATCAAAGTGCGGAATATGACCAATAAGTTATGCGAGCAACTTTTGTAACTCACCCGCATCCAGCAACTTTTGCATATCATCAAAACCACCAATAAACTGGCCCTTCACAAAAATCATCGGGAATGTCTGCCAACCTGTCCACATTTTCAACGTCCCACGATTTTTCCATTCACTCAAATAACTGCCGTATTCCATGTAATGATATTGAATACCATGCTGATCCAGTAACTTCCTGGCTTTTTTCGGGAACGGATTCTGGCGCATACCCACAATCACCACAGCATGTTTGCTGATAGCATCATTCACTTCTTCCACAGTTTTCTGGTGTTCTGCCTTGCCACCGATATCCCGGTGAATTGCTGGATGAATCTTGCTGGCATCAAATACTTTTCTGTTCATACCCATATCATTCTCCTTAAATTGATAAATGTAGAGACGTAGCATGCTACGTCTCTACATGAAATTACAAATAATGGCCCTTCTAAAAACCTGGATTTTTTCATGAGAGCAATGAAGCACCGCGCGCAGAACCGCAATTTACATACAGTAAATGAGGATTTGAGCACGGAGCTGACGCAGCTATCATGGAAAAGACGGTTTTTAGAGATGCCCATAATGTTAGCCTGCCAAACCTACATACACATGTTGCACATCATCATGCTCATCAATCGCCGACAAAAACGCTTCGACTTCTTCCAGTTCTGTGCCGGTCAAGGTCACAGGATTTTTCGGGCGATAGCCTATCTTGGCCGATTCCACGGTAAAACCGAAATTAGGTAATGCACGGCACACAGCATCAAGATCGGTAGGTTCAGTGATAAACAGTGTAGAGCCTTCTTCATCTGCGGGTTCAAAATCTTGCGCCCCAGCTTCTATTGCAGCGAGTTCGGCATCAGCATCTTTTGCTGAAGGGCTGGCCTCAATCATGCCCACATGATCAAAATCCCAGGCCACAGAACCTGCTGATCCTAACTGACCTTTACGGAAAAGCACGCGCACTTCCGACACCGTGCGGTTAATATTATCTGTCAGGCATTCAACAATTACTGGCACATTGTGTGGCGCAAACCCTTCATAAGTGAGCTTTTCAAAATGCACGACTTCATCCAGCAAACCGGCACCTTTCTTGATAGCACGCTCCAGGGTTTCACGAGGCATCGATGCTTTTTTTGCTTGCTCTACCGCCAGGCGCAAACGCGGATTCATATCCGGATCAGCGCCGTTGCGTGCTGCCACCATAATTTCCTTGGTTAACTTGCCAAACACACGGCCTTTCATATTCGCGGCGATTTCTTTATGTTTTACTTTCCACTGTGCACCCATGATTGCCCTCTTTTTTTAACTGACTTAACTGTTTTATCTTTAACCTTAACGAAAAAGCCAGCAATAACGCTGGCTCCTGTTTTTCGTATCAACCTATTTAGCCTTGGCTTTCGGAGCCGCAGCTTTTGCCACTTTTGCGACTGGCACGGTCACTTCCCATTTGCCTTTATTATAAAATGCCACCCAGCCGGTAGGTTTGGCATTTTCGTCTTCGGTCATCAAGTATTGTTCCTTGGTTTTCCGGCTGAAACGCACCTGCACAGGCAAACCGTTATTATCTTTCGCCGGGCCATCGACAATGTAATGGTATTTCGGATCAATCTCTTCACGATGCGGCTTTAACTCACTCACTAATGGTGCGCGCGTTTCACGATTTTTCGGAAATTTGCTGGCCGCCAAAAACAGGCCGGCAGCGCCATCACGCAATATGTAGGTATCATCCACTTTCACACAACGCAATTCCGGCATTGGCACCGGGTCCATTTTTGGTGGAGCCGCGTCACCACCGCGCAACAGTTTGCGGGTGTTTTTACACTCGGC
>CAZTZY010000027.1:0-28995 GCA_964617765.1 uncultured Spongiibacteraceae bacterium | reverse complement strand
ATGCTTGATGGCAAGAGGATTAGGGCATGCGTTGGGTTGATAAAATTGTACCTGCAATTCGTAAAGACAAGAGAGAGCAGGGAAGTTCATCTCAAGTGCCAGAAGGTTTGTGGAGACGTTGTGCCAAATGTGACAGTGTTTTATTCAAGCCTGAACTCGAAAAAAATCTCAATGTATGCCCAAAATGTGATCATCACAGCCGCATAGGTGCTCGTCGACGCCTGGATATTTTTCTCGACCCCCAAGGCAGGGTAGAAGTGTGTACCGAGGTTGAACCCGTTGACCGTTTGAAATTTAAAGATGTAAAAAAATATAAAGACCGTTTGATCCAGGCACAAAAATCCACAGGTGAAAAAGATGCATTGATAGCAGTGGAAGGCACGGTCAATGGTTTACCTGTAGTTGTCGTGGCTTTTGAATTTGATTTTCATGGTGGTTCAATGGGTTATGCCGTTGGAGAGAAATTTACCCGAGCTGCGAATATAGCCATGCAGAAAAATATCCCACTGATCTGTTTTGCAGCTTCAGGTGGTGCTCGTATGCAAGAAGCACTTATTTCCCTTATGCAAATGGCAAAAACCAGCGCTGTTGTTGAGCGTTTAAAGCAAAATGGCGTTCCTTATGTTTCAGTGATGACTGATCCTGTCTATGGTGGTGTTTCGGCGAGTCTGGCATTGCTGGGTGATCTGAATATTGCCGAGCCGGGTGCCAGAGCAGGTTTTGCAGGCCCCAATATTATTGAACAGACTATTCGACAGAAATTGCCGCCCGGCTTTCAGCGTAGCGAATTTTTATTGGATCATGGCGCTATTGATATGATTATTCATCGTCATGAATTGCGCGATAAACTTTCTGGTTTGTTAGCAAAGATGACGCACAAAACCCTGACCATGATTCCTTCCCCGACTGCACCGGTGGCAAAAGCGTAAATGCGCTTTGATACGCTGTCTGCCTGGCTGGAATGGCTTGAGCAGCAGCATCATAAAACGATCGATTTAGGACTTGATAGAGTATCGGAAGTCGCATGTCGCTTAAATGTCACTGCGTTTGATGCTACTGTTGTCACCGTCGCGGGTACCAATGGAAAAGGCAGCTTTGTTGCCAGTGCATCAGCAATTCTGATGGCTCATGGTCATCGTGTTGCAACCTATACTTCCCCGCATTTACTGATTTTCAATGAACGAATAACCCTGAATGGCGAACTGGCGACAGATGCACAATTGATCAATGCATTTCACCAGGTTGATTTATGTTGTCAGGGAGTTTCATTAACCTATTTTGAATTCACCACACTGGCTGCCTTTTATCTATTCAAGCAACAAAGTTTTGATGAAATTATTCTGGAGGTTGGTTTGGGTGGCAGATTGGATGCCGTGAATATCATTCCGCCAGATTATGCCGTCATTACTTCCATCGGTTTGGATCATCAGGAATATCTCGGCGATACCAGAGAAGCTATTGCCTACGAGAAATGCGGCATTTTGCGTGAATCCACTCCGCTAATCTCGGCTGAAACCGATCCCCCGATGGCTTTGATCAAAGCCATTGATTCACACCGCAGTTGGATGATAGGGAAGGATTTTTTGATTTCAGAATCCGAAAACTTCTGGAGTATAAAATCTCCGGCATTATTTACAGGAAATATTACCATAGAGTCGAATGGTCTATCGATTCCGAGTCAGGCAGCGGCCATTTGTTGCTGTTATCAAATTCTGGATAAAAAAATTGATCCTGAATGCATACAAACGGTTTTAAATGGTCTGTCTTTAGCCGGTCGTTTTCAAAGATTTGAACAGAATGGAGTTACTATAATTCTTGATGTAGCCCATAATGTGCAGGCTGTTACGTTATTACATTCTCGTTTAGCCAAGTTGCCATTATCGCCCTCTACAAAGCGTATTGCGGTATTTAATATGCTCAGCGATAAAGATGTTAGCGCGGTTATAAAAAATGTTTTGGGCGACTTTGATGCATGGTTTTTAGGGGAACTGGACACGCCTCGAACAATAAAAACAGATGATTTATCTAAGGTGCTGTATGAATTGGGTCAAACTAAAGTGAGTTGTAGCAAGAATATTCGGCAGGCATTTGCAAGAGCGCTTGCCGTTTGTCAGCCGGGCGATCAGATCATTGCCTTTGGCTCGTTTTATGTGGTTTCGGAGTTATTATCCAGGTTGAGAAAATATGAGTGATATCCAAGCGATAAAATATCGTCTAGTAGGGGCTGTAGTTATTGTTATAGGTTTTGCTTCCATGTGGTGGTTGATGCTCGATCACGAAGCGCATCGACGGATAAAAAATGAACATCTTGATATTCCGCCACAGACCATGGCAATAGAGCGATTTGATATTGAGGAGCCCAAACCATTAGGTATACGTCCGCAGGAAGCTGGCGGGGTCGCAGAGTCCAGAGCTCTTGCTGAAGATAAAAGTGTAAAAAATGCTAACTCGGAAGAAATAAAAACCACCGATATTAAATCCACGGTCATTAGTCCGCCTCAAGAAGAGCAACCAGTGCCTAATGAGCCAAAAATTGCGGAAGAAAAGTCAGTTCCCGCATCTGCCACTATTGCTAAAAAAACAGACAGTTATTCGGCATTGGATGAAAAGGGTTTACCTGAAGCCTGGGTATTACAGCTTGCAAGTTTGAAAAGTGAAGAGAATGCCCGTCAACTGCAAAGAAAATTACTGGCATCCAGTTATCCAGCCTATATCAAATCCATTACCAGGGATGATGGTGTTAGTTATCGGGTTTTGGTCGGACCTAAACTGAGTCATGAAAAAGCTGTAGAAATGTCAAAGGCCATAGAAAAAGAGCTTGGTATAAAAAGTATGGTATTAAAATTTCAAACAGGCTATGAGCAGTAATTTTTGTTGCGAATATTTTTTAAGGTTAATGGTTAAAGGCTGATGGATTTTTCTTCTTTAAATTGGGTGGATTGGTTTATAGCGGTAGTTGTGGTTCTTTCGACATTACTCAGTTTGAAACGTGGTTTTTTTCGTGAGGCACTTTCGCTAGTTATCTGGTTTTTTGCTTTGGTTGTCAGCTTTTCTTTCCATGATCAGATGTCGGTTTTATTACAGGATTATATTGTTTCTGAATCACTGCGAAAAGTGGCCGGGATGGCAGGGTTGTTTGTTATTTGCCTGTTGATAGGTGGATTGTTCAGCTTTTTGGTGACACAGTTGATAGAGTTTACCGGGCTAAGTACTTTTGATCGTTTATTGGGTATGTTTTTTGGTTTCATGCGCGGTGTGGTTATGGTGTTAGTGGTATTGATCATATTGCGTAATACCTTGCCTGTATATCATGAAACCTGGTGGATGAATTCTATTTTCATCCCGCATGTCATGCGTATGGAATCTTCGATTATGTTGTTGATAATGTATGTCCGTAATTTGGTTCTTCCATTGGTAAATGGGTTATTTTGATTTAAAGAGGTTTTTCTCATGTGTGGCATTGTTGGGATAGTAGCTGAAAATAACGTGAATCAGGAACTTTACGATGCTTTGACGGTACTACAGCATAGAGGTCAGGATGCTGCAGGTATTGTGACTTGTGTTGGAAAAAAACTTAACCAGCGCAAAGCCAATGGATTAGTGCGTGACGTTTTTCGTAATGTGCATATGCAGCAATTAATCGGGAATATGGGTATAGGCCATGTGCGTTACCCTACCGCAGGCAGTTCCAGTGCGGCTTTGGCACAACCTTTCTATGTAAACTCACCATACGGTATCACTCTGGCACATAACGGTAATTTGACCAATGCGCAGGAGTTGAGCAAAGAGTTATTTCGCGAAGATTTACGCCATGTGAATACTGATTCCGATTCGGAAGTATTGCTCAATGTATTTGCACATGAATTACAACGGATTGGTAAATTAAAGCCTGAGCCTGAAGATATTTTTGCAGCAGTGAAAGGTGTGCATAAACGCTGCTCTGGAGGTTATGCGGTTATTGCACTGATAGCCAATTATGGCATTGTCGGATTTCGTGATCCTAATGGTATTCGACCAGTTGTCTTTGGTGTGCGTGAAACAGCCAAGGGAAAAGAATACATGATTGCTTCCGAGAGCGTTGCTCTTGATGCGTTAGGGTTCAAGTTAATTCGAGATATCGAACCCGGAGAAGTTATCTATATCGAAAAGAATGGGCAACTACACAGTAGCCAATGTGCAGATATCTTTAAAACGGCGCCCTGTATATTTGAGTATGTGTATTTTGCGCGGCCTGATTCCATCATTGACGGTATTTCTGTTTACAAAACCCGTATGCGTATGGGTGAACATCTCGCTGCAAAAATTTTACAGGAGCGCCCGGATCATGATATTGATGTGGTCATACCTATTCCTGATACGAGTCGCGTTTCTGCGCAATCGTTAGCTTATCATCTCGGTGTAAAATTTCGCGAAGGATTGATGAAGAATCGATATATTGGTAGAACGTTTATTATGCCCGGCCAGAGCGAGCGTAAAAAATCCGTCAGACAAAAGCTTAACCCTATTGGTTTGGAATTCAGAGGGAAAAATGTTCTTTTAGTGGATGATTCTATTGTGCGAGGAACAACGTGCAGAGAAATTATTCAGATGGCAAGGGATGCGGGAGCTAATAAAGTCTATTTTGCATCTGCTGCACCTGCAGTAAAATATCCTAACGTTTATGGTATAGATATGCCATCTGCTGCGGAGTTGGTGGCGCATGGCCGTACAGATGAAGAAGTTTGCGAGCTGATTGGAGCCGATTGGCTGATTTACCAAAACCTTGAAGATTTAATCATGAGTTGCAGGGATGGTAATGAAAGTATCCAGGAATTCGATTGTTCAGTATTTAATGGGCAATATATCACTGGCGATATCACTACGGAATATCTGGCAGGTCTTGAATCAGAGCGAAGTGATTCCAATAAACAGAATAAAGTAAAACAAATGGAAGTTGTTGATGATGATTGTGTGGGCTTGTACAACGATGTTTCTTGATGGAATTAAGGTGAAATATGTCTTTTGAAGAAGAGCGTTTGGCAATATTAAGGGAAGCAGAACTCGAAACCCGGTCTATTCGTATTGGGCATACAAGAACCGCTGAAGGTGAACATTCCGAGCCTATTTTTACTACATCCAGTTATGTATTTGAGTCAGCTGCAGCAGCTGCAGCAAGATTCTCTGGTGAAGAGCCTGGTAATGTCTATTCGCGTTATACCAATCCTACGGTAAGAATTTTTGAGGAAAGGATGGCGGCTCTGGAAGGTGCAGAACAGGCTGTTGCCACATCTTCGGGTATGGCTGCTATCCTGAGTACTTGTATGGCATTGTTGAAATCGGGTGATCATATCATTTGTTCAAGAAGTGTTTTTGGCACAACAACAGTCATGCTTAATAAATACCTGGCAAAGTTTGGTGTTAATGTTAGTTTTGTAAAATCGACAGATTATGCTGAATGGCAATCTGCGGTAAATGCCAATACACGCCTGTTGTTTCTGGAAACACCATCAAATCCATTATCAGAAGTGATTGATATCAAGCGAGTTGCAGATATTGCCCATACAGCTAATGCACTTTTAGTGGTTGATAATTGTTTTTGCACGCCAGCCTTACAAAAACCATTGCAGTTAGGTGCAGATATAGTTGTGCATTCAGCAACAAAATATCTGGATGGACAAGGGCGCTGTCTGGGTGGTGTGGTTGTAGGTAAATCCGTGCATATGAATGAAGTGCTGGGCTTTATCCGTACGTCTGGACCTTGTATGAGTCCTTTTAATGCCTGGGTATTTTTAAAGGGTCTGGAAACTCTTAAGTTAAGAATGGATGCCCATTCAGCAGCGGCACTTGATATTGCCAACTGGTTAGTCAAGCAGGCTGGGGTGGAGAAAGTCTTTTATTCCGGATTGCAAGATCATCCGCAACATGAGCTGGCTGCGAAGCAGCAAACCGGTTTTGGTGGCGTGCTTTCATTCAGTGTTAAGGGTGATAAATCTGCTGCATGGCGTTTTATTGATGCTACACGCTTGATGTCTATTACCGCTAATCTGGGTGATACTAAAACAACTATTGTGCATCCTGCTACAACGACGCATGGCAGGTTAAGTGATGAAGATAAAAAACAGGCGGGCATTAGTGATAACCTGATCAGAATTTCTGTTGGGCTTGAGGCGGTAGTTGATATTAAAGCGGATTTATTGCGTGGTTTGGCAGCAATATAGGTATCCTATGCATAATCATATTCAGCAAGTTACCAGTACTGTAGAGAAAGTGGTTAAGGGCAAAGAGCTGCAAATTAAACTGGCATTATGCTGCTTTTTGGCTCAGGGGCATTTATTGATAGAAGATTTGCCTGGAATGGGTAAAACCACCCTGGCATCAGTTTTGGCTAAAGTGTTAGGCCTGCAGTTTTCTCGTGTCCAGTTTACCAGTGATATGTTGCCTTCCGATATTTTGGGATCTACCGTTTTTGAAAAAGAAACGGGTCAATTTCGTTTTCATAAAGGCCCGGTATTTACCCAGCTTTTACTTGCGGATGAAATTAATCGTACGACGCCTAAAACACAAAGCGCCTTGCTTGAGGCAATGGCGGAAAGACAGGTCACTATTGATGGTGAAACTTACCTGTTGGCAAAACCTTTTTTTGTAATTGCGACCCAAAATCCTTCTTCGCAATCAGGTACTTTTGCATTGCCTGAATCCCAACTTGATCGATTCCTTATGCGTATTGAGTTAGGTTATCCGGACATAAAATCCGAGCGAGCCTTGTTAAAGGGTGAGGCAGGCCGGGAAATTATGGACAGTGTCAGGCCATTAATGGAAGACAAACAATTGGTTGTACTTCAAAATCAAGTTAAATCGGTTAACGCATCAGAATCATTGTTAGATTACATACAGCGCCTGGTGCAATACACCCGCCAGCACCCGCATTTACAGTATGGCATATCACCAAGGGCGGCATTGGCGTTATTGCAAGCTGCCAAGGCATGGGCATTTATTCATGACAGGGAATATGTTGTGCCAGAAGATATACAGGCCGTCTTGAAACCGGTTTTTTATCATCGTTTGGTCAATGCTGCAGATTCTCCTTCAGAAGCGTCGGCTATTCTGGAAACCATGCAACGAGATGTTGCGGTGAGTTAATGCCTTATGGCTAATTATCTAGAAAAACGCTTTCAAAGCTGGCTAGATAAACGCATACCTTCGCAACACGAAGTTGAACTTAATCAGAGGCGAATTTTTATTTTCCCTGGTATCCAATCGTTTTATTTTTTTATCACTATTGCGCTACTGTTAGTTGCAGCCATTAATTATCAAAATAATCTGGCCTATGCATTGGTATTTTTTTTAGTCAGTTTGTTTAATACGTCGATACTTTTTACTTTTAACAATATCTCGCAACTCCGTTTAAAGTCAGGTAAATCTTCGCAGGTGTTTGCAGGAGATTATGCCGAATTTGACATTGAAATCAGCAGGCTGCCCAACAAGATTCACCAGCGATTACATTTTTCGTGGCCTGAAAGTCCTTCGCAGATCCACGATATGGTCAAACTGGATAGAAAGGTTATCAAGTTGCATTGTTTGACCAATAAGCGAGGTATTTTTCGTCCAGGCAGGATGTTGCTGGAAAGTTATTATCCGCTGGGATTGATTCGGTGCTGGTCGTGGATCGACCTGGACTTCGAGACCATTGTTTATCCCAAGCCTATACATTTGGCTGTATTGCCTGATACCCCATTAGTCGGTGATGCGGGAAAGGAAAATCCCTTCGTGGGCAAGGAGGATTTTTATGGGTTCAGGAATTATGTGAAAGGCGATTCTTTAAAGCAGGTCAATTGGCGTAGCCTGGCTAAAGGGCAAGAATTACATACCAAAGTGTATGCTGCCCAGCAAAATGAACAGGTGTGGGTAGATTGGGATGCCATACATTGTTACTCAGTTGAGGAAAAGCTGTCTAAATTATGTGACTGGGCTTTACAGTTGGATAAAAAAAACAAACCGTATGGATTGCGTTTACCTGATGTGGAAATTTCCCCAGGCCTTGGTGAAGCGCACAAGAAGCAGGTTTTAACTGCACTCGCCCTTTTTGAGATTAAAAAGGCGGTCGCCAATGCGTGATTATCAAGTGCCACGTTCGGGATTCGCCTGGTTATTGTTAACGCAAGGTTTTTTATTACTGCCTCATTTAATACAGTTCCCTTTGATATTGTTGCCAACCTGGCTTATTTGTACTGTGTGGCGAGTGATGATTTATCAAGGGCGCTGGCAATACCCGTCATCATTGGTAAAAACAGTGTTAGTTATCCTGTCTTTTATGGCTTTACTGATTATGCAAAAACGTTGGCTAACAATTGAAAATGCCATACTGACGTTGCTCATCGCTTTTTTATTGAAATTATTGGAAATGAAACAATTGCGTGATGTATTAATCACGATTTATTTGGCTTACTTTGTCATTGTTACCGAATTGTTGTTATCGCAATCGATATTTTCAGGGGTGTATTTATTATTTTCCCTGTTGATGGTTACTACAACCATGATTGCTATTTATTCCAGTGCCAATGAAGTTTCCCTGCTCCATTCACTAAAGCATGCCTTGAAAATGTTGGCATTATCAATACCCATAATGGTTGTGGCATTTTTGGTGTTTCCTCGGCTTGAGCCTTTGTGGACTGTACCAATGCCTGCGGGTTCAGGAAAAACCGGTGTCAGCGGCAGTATGTCACCAGGCCTTTTTTCCCAATTGGCTCAATCCGATGAATTGGCATTCCGTGTAAAATTTGAGGGTGAAGTACCGTCTTTGAGTTCATTGTATTGGCGCGGTGTGGTGTTAACCCAATTTGATGGAGAAACATGGTTACCGTTAGATGAACAAGGATTCAAAAAACCACCCATGGAAGATATCCGGATAAAGAGCGCATCAATTCCTTATCGATATCGTATCACCATGGAGCCCAGCTACCAGGAATGGATTTTTACTTTGGCAGGGGTGACTAATACCGATGCCCAGGTTAGTTATTTACATGACTTTACGGTTAAACATGATGGAATAATTGATCAAAGGCTGTCTTGGGATTTTTCTTCCCATATCGATGCGGAGCTGGGGTTGGAAATTTATCAATATCAACGTAAAGCCGCATTGTTATTACCTGCAGATTTTAATCCAAAAACTTTACAGTTCGCCCGTAAGCTTTATTCCGAATCAGGTTCCAATGAAGAATATATAGATGCAGTGTTAGATTACTTCAGGAGTAATCCATTTTATTATACATTGAATCCTCCCCGGCTTGAAAAAAATACGGTCGATGATTTTATGTTTAACACCCGCAAAGGATTCTGTGAACATTATGCCAGTGCCTTTGTCGTCTTAATGCGTGCTGTTCGTATTCCTGCACGGGTTGTTGCAGGATATCAGGGTGGCGATATTAATCCCTTTGAAAATCATGTTACCGTCAGGCAACTTGATGCGCACGCCTGGACCGAAGTATGGTTGCAGGGCAAAGGTTGGGTGCGAATTGATCCTACCTATGCTGTAGCGCCAGAGCGTATTGAAAAGGGCGGACAGGAAAGTTTGCAATCCGAAGAAAAGTATTTGTCAGAAACCCCATTTTCACCATTGCGATATCGGGGGATTTCCTGGGTGACAAAACTGCAATACCGGTTTGATCAGGCAAATTACTTGTGGCATAACTGGGTTCTGGACTACACCACCGACAGACAGGAAGGTGTGTTACTTGCGTTATTGGGCAGTTCATCACCGCAAGTGATTGCCTTGTTTGTGGCAACTATTTTTGTAGCATTCAGTGTGTTTATGATGATACATATTCGTGTTAAATACCGTCGGTTGCCGATTTCCCCGGTTGAGAAGATTTACCGGAAATTTCTCAAGAAAGTGGCAAGAAAGGGGTTGAAGAAACATCATGGTGAAGGCGCCATGGATTTTGCCCGAAAAGCCAAGATAAAATGGCCCAAGTCAGCGTCTGCAATCGATCATATTGTTCAGCAGTATCTTCTGCTGAATTATGCATTATTACCTGAAAATGTTCAGGAATCTCGCTTGCTCAAACAATTTAGGCATGATGTAATCAGGCTTAAATTGGAATGAAAATTGTGAGAGTGGTGTTTTGCCACATTCTCCCAAAGTCGTCCTTATACAATACGAGTGAAGATATGTCCCAGTTAAAAATATATAGTAACGATACTGCCGCACAACTGGAAATGGAAGCGCGATTGCCTCTTGAAATAGAACAACTGTTAGGAGATGCCGGCATTTATTATCAGAGGATACCCATTCAACATAGTGCCGCAAAAATCATGGCCGATGAGGAAATGTTGGTTGAATTAAAATCAAAAATTATTGACGCACACCCGCAGCATAAATTTCATCATTGCTCAGTGGCTTCTGTCGGCGAGTTATTTCCTAATTATGAGCGTTTACGTTTACGTTACCTGAGTGAATATTATGTCGAGGAAGACGAGGCATATCTGATTATTGAAGGTAAATGTTTATTAACGTTCCACCAAAATAACAAGGTATTACAGTTGCTCTGCGAGAAAGGTGATTACATTACTATTCCGGCAAAAATATTACGCTGGATGGATATGGGTGCCAAAGCCAATTTCACCGTGATTAAGTGTTCCGAGCAGGAAGAAGCGCCAGTTATTTTTTATACAGGTACCAATATATCCGACAAGTTTCCGCGGCTTGAATATTAGTTTAATGCTATCTTAAGGTTTCGCTTAAGGTACTCCAGGTCAATCCATGCATTACATTGTGTTGGAATAAGCATGAGTAAATCCAAAGATAAAGATCGACTTAAACGCATTAAAACAGGTCGTTGGGAGCGGCAATGGTCCATTACCAAGGCAGGTATAACTGCTGGAACACAAGTATCAGCGAGAATGTTAGGTGCTGCTTTCCTTCCTCCTTCGCAGCGTTCATTACAACAAAAAAAAATTCTTTCCGAACAATCACAATATCTTGCTGATGAGTTAGGCAAGCTTAAGGGTAGTGTCGTTAAGGTTGGCCAGATTATGGCTTTATATGGCGAGCATATATTGCCGGAAGAAGTTACTGATGCCTTCCGTACTTTGGAAGAGCAAACACAATCCCTGCAATGGCAAGCCATAGAAGAGATACTCAGGATTGAATTGGGTAATCATTTTAATGACTTTGAAATTGAACAAGATCCCATCGGCGCTGCTTCACTTGCCCAGGTGCATAAGGCTGTACACAAGCCTAGTGGTAATCACGTCTGTTTGAAAATCCAGTACCCCGGTGTTGCAGAGTCTATTGAAAGTGATTTGGGCAGTATTGTGCGTTTATTAAAGTTGACGCGTATGATTAATGTGGGTGTGCAATTTGATGAATGGATTGGTGAAGTGCACAAATTGCTGCTGTATGAAGTTGACTATATTCGTGAGGCAAACATGACGCAGCATTTTGCCAGGCTTTTGGCTAACGATAATTTGTTTGTTGTACCTGAAGTATATGAGCAATATACCACATCCAGATTATTGGTCAGTTCTTTTGAAGAAGGTTTTGCCGTCAATGATCCGCAGGTATTGAATATTCCGCAGGCCACAAGAAACCAATTGGGAGAAGCCTTTTTACAGCTCTTTATTCATGAAATGTTTGATTGGGGCGATATGCAAACAGACCCTAATTTTGGGAATTATCGTATCCAGAAAACTCCAAAAGATGAATACAAGCTGGTATTGCTGGATTTTGGTGCAGTGCTTCATTACGAAGAATCTTTTTTGCGGCCAGTTAAATCTATTATATTTGGGGCTTGCCAAAATCAATATGAACAAATCAAACAGGGTGCCATTGATTTTGGCATGATGAAAAAGGAATACCCTGAAGAAGTGCACAAGGATTTTGCAGGCTTATGTTCATTGTTAGTTGAGCCTTTTACTTTTCAATATGGCACTCCTCCAGCTGAAGCTGTTACAGCGGAAGGCGCTTATCGTTTTGCGCATAGCGACTTGCCCAAGCGGGCAGCAAAATATGCAGCCAAATCTGCATTGAGTAAATATTTTGCGATTCCTCCCAAGGAGTTTGCTTTCCTTAGTAGAAAATTGTTAGGTGTATATAGTTTTATCTCTGCGCTTGAAGCTGAGTTTAACCCCCAGCCGCTCCTGAAAAAATATCTGGATTAAGTCCTGCGACAATCATTTTTTGCAGAAAAGTAAAGCCTGTTATAAACGATCTGTTTTTGCTGCCAAAATGAAATCGGTTTTATGCAGGCCGTTAATTTTGTGGGTCCACCAGGTCACTGTGACTTTACCCCATTCCGTTAAAATCGCCGGATGATGGCCATGTGCTTCGGCAAGCTCTCCCACTTTGTTACTGAACGCCATGGCCTCAATAAAATTATTGAAAGAAAACATCCTTTCTAATTTAAGGATGCCACTATCAACAACAGGAACCCATTCAGGAATTTCCCTGATCAGTTCCGCCAATTCTGCGTCACTTACCCTTGGGGCATCAGCCCGACAGGCCTCACACGTCATTTTATGCAGTTCAGTCATGGTCATTTCCATTCTGGTGGTTTATGCGGTTCTGTTTTCCCATTGTAGGTTAAAAAACAATGACTTCAATTCACCCGGCATAAAATATCGGGATTCTGGTATAACCGGTCAGATTTGGTCATAATTCTATCTTTGTATCAACGAAGGTTGTGCCGTGAACTTCTGGATTTCCATCTCTGCAATTTTGGCTCTTTCTGTGCTGTTGCTATTATTTATCATCAAGCGTCGTTCGCCGCTGCCTGTGGATTTACATCAACAGCGCATAGCCCGCAATGTTCAATTATATAGGCAACGCCTGGCGCATCTTGATGCAGACTTGCAGCAAGGCGAAATGTCACAAGATGTTTATGCCAGTTTGACTAACGATTTATCCAGGAATTTACTGTCTGATATAGATCAGCTTGAATCTGCCCCCGGTAATGTTCAGGCCCGTAAACATTGGCTGTTGTTATTATTGCCCGTACCTCTATTGGCTTTGGCTATTTATGCGGCAATAGGTGCGTATCCTGACTGGGAGATAAGACAACAACTCGAGAATTTGAAAGCCAGTGGTACAGAGGTGCAATACAAAGCCAATATTGAAGCACTTCATGTGATATTGGAAGAACGCTTGTTGCAGCGACCAGAAAATATCGAATATCGTTTTTTATTAGCCAATTACCAGATGAGTCAGCAGCATTATGATCAGGCAAGTGCACATTATAAAGTGTTGCTCGAATTATTGCCTAATGATGCAGATGTCCTGGGTTATTTTGCGCAAGCAGAATATTTGCGGGAAGGGAGGAAAATAACGCCGATAGTAAGTGATGCTATTGATAGGGCACTGGATATTAATCCCATGCAAAAAACGGTACTGGGCTTGAAAGGGATTGCAGCCTTTGAGCAAGGTGATTTACAGACAGGTATCAAGGCTTGGGAAAAATTACTGGTGGCGTTAGGTGATGATGCCGATAGTGCCGGGATGATTCGCCAGGGAATTAATAAAGCCAAGGCTGACCTCGCTCAAAAAGGTATCGTAATCGCTGTTGAGCCCGGCATAACCGTTGCTGTTGATTTTGGTGAGGCCTTGCCAGAACTGGATCCTGAATTAACCGTGTTTGTTTATGCCAAGGCGGCAAATGGCCCGCCTATGCCGTTGGCAGTAAAGAGAGTGCAGGTCAAGGATATCCCGGCTGAAATTCGTCTTGATGACACTATGGCCATGATGCCACAAATGAAGTTGTCTTCTTATGAACAGGTAATTATAGGCGCACGTATTTCATTTTCAGGTCAGCCTGTCGCTCAAAAAGGCGATTGGCAAGGTGAGATTGCGGCTATTCGATGGAAGGATGTAGCCAAGGCTTCAATCAAGATTAATGAACAGGTTCCGTAATACAAAAAAACAGTCGATAACTTACTCTATCCATACCGCTACAATTACTCCGTTTTTGGTAGTGAGTGTTTTGGCGGGTTTTGGTGGAGTCTGGTTAATGCGTGTGTAGTGATGTAACCATCGTGAATTGTATAACGCCGTAGCTTGCTGCGTGCGTACAATGTGTAGATTATTATTTTTGACAAACTTCACAATGTGATTCCATATATAACGATCGACCCCAGCGGTTCGTTCGCCTTTCTTTCTGGGAATTTGCCACCATTGGCTGCCGGGTATCATGGCCTTGCCAAATAAAACAATGCAATTGGTATCGACAACCGAAATGGCATTCTCAAAGTCATCGACATAAAGAGGTTCGCAGGTGTCATAATGGCAAATCCAGCGATCGCTAATCACTACATCAGCGCCTTTTTTATTGAAATCAACGGCAATTTGCAGGTGATCATCTGTCCATTGGTTGTCGATATCAAGATAGGCAATGGCTTCACAGAAATGCGCAATGGCATAGATAGAACCAATAGCCCGTGGTGTTGCGCCAGTATCTTCGCAGCCTTGTGGTAATTGAATGATATGTACATGCTTCGGTAGTGACACTTCGCTATGTGGAAATGCTTCACCATCACAAATGATGATATGCATAGCCACGGCATGCTTTTGTTGACTGACATTATCAATACAACGTTGAATGCAATCCGGTGTTTCATTTTTAAAAGGGGAGATTACCCCGATTTTTTTGAGTGGCATATTGGTTTACTCATCCAGTAAGTGGTTGATGGCCTGAAAAACCCTGTCAGTCGTATCATTATTATTAAAATCGGCATAGCGCTGTGAAAATGCCTGTGCCGCTTGACGAAAACGCGGGTCGTGAATCAACCCATCGAGTTTTTTTGCCATCGACTCAGGATGTTTTTTGGGCGCGGATAAGCCAGCACCCAGGCGCTCTATATGGATAGAGCTAATATTTTGTTCTGCCTGTAAGGGAATTAATAATATAGGCACGCCGGCTAATAACAGTTCTGCTGAAGTGCCATGATTACCGTTACAAACCCCTACATCCGCTGTTTTTCCAATGCTATCCATATCCAGTGGTTGTTCGACAAAGTGCATGCTGCCGGACGTCAGTTTTTTTTTGGCCTGTTCACTGACGCCATCGGTATAAATCAAAGTGGGATATTTTTTTTCGTTCACAATTTTAAGAAAGGCTTGCAGGGTAGGGAATGGTTTCAGGTACATAAATATTTTTGGGCCAGGTACATCAGGCCAATCCGGTTTTAAGCCTGCCGGGGCTTTAAAAACACCATAATAATTACCGTTAGATCGAGATGGATAATGATCGAGCTCTTTAAAACTGAGTAATATATTGGTATCGGATGTTTGGATGTCTGCAAATTTATTGATGGGTTGCATCTTGAGGGAGATCAATGCCTCATTGATTTTCTGTAAAGTGGCATTTTCAAATGCAACCAGGTTTTCCAGGTTTTGAGGTTGACCTTGCAAGGTTTCAAGACCGGTAATGGGAAAAGTATCCGGGGGTGAAAAAAAACCGGAGCCAATCTGTAAACGTTTTACATTACGTTCGCGGGAAGCCAACATTGCGGTTGGGCTGTAATCAAAAATGATTAAATCCGGGTTAACAAGACTATAGAGATTTTGCCAGGCTTTAATCAGTGAACTGATCTGTGTTGCTCGTGAATATCCAGAGTTATGTAAAATTTTAGGATAACTATCAATGGGTGTTAATAAATCATTTAATGGAGAGGTCAGGGTCGGTGCTTGCAAGTAAATAACATTAGTGTCTTTAAGCAGGCGCGAAGCATTGGCTAAAATTTTTAAGGCAAAATAAACAGTGTGTCCATTGGCTTCAAGAATTTTAATCAGGTTGACATAAGGGGCGATGTGTCCTGAAGCTTCACCTATTTCCCATGTAATTAAAATTTTAGCCATCGTCAATCCCGGGTTGTATTAATCCTTCGTGAAAATACCATTGACAAGAATAATGGGTTAAAAATAATAATGGGAGGTAATGACCTCCCATTATGTGATGCTTAATAATCTATTATTTTCCCAACATCATGTCCGAGCATTTATCCCCAATCATCATCGACGGTGCGTTAGTATTGCCACCAATCAGGTTAGGCATGATGGAGGCATCAGCTACACGCAGGCCCTGAACGCCGCGAACACGTAATTGTGCATCTACCACCGCTAAGGAATCGTTACCCATTTTGCAAGTTCCAACAGGATGATAAACAGTATCACTGCAATTGCCTAATACACGACGAAAATCCGCTTCGCTTTGTATAGAGGTGCCCGGTGAAATTTCCTCACCAATCAGGCCATCCCAGGCTTGGGCTTTCATCAGTTTACGCAACAGAATGAAACTTTCGTACATCACTTTCCAGTCTGGCTCGTTATCCAGGAAATTGAAATCCACTACGGGTTTAGCCATGGGATCAGCAGATGCCGGTTTAATAGTACCAGAGCTGTTAGGGCGCAGGTTGCAAGCATGAACGGTGACGCCATGTTGCGGTGGCAATTTATCCGTCAGGCCAATCATGTTGCAGGGAACAAAATGCAACTGGATATTAGGGCGAGTTAACGATTGATCGGTACGCAGGAAGGCACCCGCTTCAATATTGTTGCAGGCCGCAATGCCTTTTTTGTGGACAAAATAATCCCATGCAATAACAAGGTTATGCGGAAAACGATCTTGCCCGTTTAATGTAATCGGTTTTGTTACTTCAAAACGCATCAGTAAATCGAGATGCTCTTGCAGGTTTTTACCTACGCCTGGCAGGGAAACTTTAACAGGGATACCGACTGCTTTAAGATCAGCTTCATCGCCAATGCCAGACAGTTGCAGTATATGTGGGCTTTTGATGGTGCCAGCGCTCAATACGATTTCCTTATTAGCGCGAACTTCCACGGTTTTAAAAGCTTTTTTGTATTCCACGCCAACCGCTTTGGTGCCTTCAAGAATGATTTTTGTGACATGAGCGCCGGTTGTAATAGTCAGGTTAGGGCGTCCTTCGGCGGGCCTGAGAAAAGCGTTTGCAGAACTCCAGCGTTTGGCATTTTTGATATTGGCGTGAAAGCGGCCAAAACCTTCCTGGTTGGCACCGTTAAAATCGTCAGTTTTCGGATGACCAATTTCTACGCCGGCTTCGATAAATTTATCAAAGAGGATATTATCGCCAGGAGCTTCGCCAACGAATAATTCACCGCCAGTGCCGTGATAGGCATCTGCACCACGGTTATAGTCTTCAAAACGTTTAAAGTAAGGAAGTACGTCTTTATAGCCCCAACCCTCGTTACCTGCTGCAGCCCAATCATCGTAATCGCTGGCATGGCCACGGATATACACCATGCCATTAGAAGAACTTGAGCCGCCGAGGGTTTTACCACGCGGAATTTCGTAGCTTTTATTATTAAGTTGTTTTTGCGGAGTTGAAACAAATTTCCAGTTCAGGCTGTTACTTTTTAATACTTCAGCACAGCCACCCGGCATATGAATCATGGGGTTAAAATCCCTGGGGCCCGCTTCCAGAAGCAGTACAGAATTTTTGGGATCTGCGGAAAGGCGGTTGGCAAGTACACAACCTGCTGAACCCGCGCCGATAATGATGAAATCGTACATATCAGGACTCTTTTTATTGTTTATTGGGCTAATAAGGAGAGCAATTAAACCATATTAAAAGCATGATTTGTATGGTTTTACACTCACATATATTACGCTTCGCCCAGCTGGCTGGATTCTTTTGGCAATAATTTGTCTTTGTGTATCCATGTGCGCAGGATGGCTTCCAGTGTCGGGAATTGCAAAGGTTTGGGCAGGTGGGCATCCATACCATGCTGCAAGCTTTTTTCGCGTAATTCATCAAGGGCATGTGCAGTCAAGGCGATAATGGGAATGGGGGATAAATTACCGTCTGTTTCAAGCTGGCGAATTTCAGCACTGGCTGAGTAACCATCCATAATCGGCATTTCGCAATCCATTAATACCAGATCAAAATCGGCATGATTGCTCTTAAGCAGATTCAGTGCTTCAAGACCATTCTCGGTAAAGGTAAATTTCGCACCGAGGCGTTTTAGCATGCCGCCAATTACCTTGCGGTTAACCTCATTGTCTTCAGCGATCAATATGGATATGGCGGAAAAATCAGGAATGATTTTATCCTTGTTGACAGCATTTCTGGATAATTTGTTTTCAATGCCGGCAATAAAAATTTTTCGCCATTGAGCAATATTGATAGGTTTGTGGATGATATGGACATGTGCGGATGTTGCCGGCTGATTTTGATTATTACTTGCAATAAAACAATGTGTATGTGAAAGAATATCCTCGCTACTGATTTTTTCAGCGAGTTTGCAGGCATCAGCAAATGCAGTTTCATCAAAAAATACTATGCCAAAGGGTTTGTTGTTGATGGCTGCTGTACGCAGGGTCTCAATAACCGAAGTGTGTTCCTTAAGTATCGTAGTATCCATTTTCCATTCCCTGGTTTGATCCGCCAGGCTTTGTGCGTAGTTAGTGCGGGTTTCGCAGATAAGAATGCGAGTATCGTGTAAATGATGTTGATTTTCTTCGGGGTCTGCCAATCCATCTTCCGGAATTTCTTCCAGTGGTAAATCAAACCAGAAAGTACTGCCTTTACCTAATTGACTGGTAACGCCAATTTTCCCCTGCATTAAATGCACTAATTGCTCACATATGGTAAGTCCAAGGCCGGTACCACCATAGAGTCGGGTAGTAGAGCTATCAGCTTGTTCAAAAGCCTTGAACAGGTTAGAGACCTGTTTGCTATCAATGCCTATGCCGGTGTCAGTAATGGCAAATCGCAAGGTATGCTTGCCATCGGACAAAGTATAGAGTTTTTGTACATTGATAGTGATCTCACCATTTTTGGTGAATTTCAAGGCATTCGATATCAGGTTATTCAGGATTTGCGTTATGCGCGTAGGGTCGCCGCTAAGTGTGTGTGGAATATTTTTTCCAATATAAGTGATGAGTTCTGTTTTTTGTTGCAAGGATTGTTCGATAAACAATGAACATACATGGTCTAACAGGTTTTCTATATTGAAAGCTGTTAATTCAAGCTTTAACTTGCCTGCTTCAAATTTGGAATAATCAAGAATGTCATTAATGACAGTCATAAGTGTTTCGCCCGATTGTTCAATAACATCAATATAGGCTTGTTGTGCATCGTTCAGTGACGTTTCCTTAAGTAACTGGATCATGCCAATAACACCGTTCATTGGCGTGCGAATTTCATGGCTCATTTTAGCCAGGAAGTCACTTTTAGCCTGGTTTTGAGCTTCAGCTTTCAATGCATATGCTGCAGTTTTTAATTGGTCCTCTTTGGCCTTGCTCACTAGATTGGCAAGAATAATGGCAAAGATAAAAACAATAATACAATTGCTTAAACCAAAATTGAATTGAGTGAAAAACAAGTCGGGGAGGGCATTAATTTCGTTCTGGTAATCAAGAAATTTTAAAAGGGCAAAAGTGAAAAATGCCACGAGAAAATGATTCGCATAGGGTTGATGTTTACGTTTAAATAAATAAGTGCAGCCAATCAGTAGAAATAGTAGCCAGTGGGTCGCAAAGCTGACGGCAATCTGGCTAAAATGTTGATTGAAAAATGTGGCATTTATAATAATCAGGAAGTATAGAGATCCTGTTAGTGCGAGCAAAATATCTATCTTGGGAAAGCTTTCCTTAACACGAAAGAATTTGCGAAAGAAGGCGATAAAAAGCATCGCATTTATACATTGAAAAGATGTATACAATAAAGGGAATATGCCAGGAAAGCGGTTGATATAATAATGTAAATTATGGTGTTGGGCGAACTGCACAGATAAAGAACTGATAAGAAAAATAATAAAATGCAGGCTCAATGAACGATTTTTTAAGGTGAGGCTAATCAATAACAAGTAAATCAAGCCGCCAACCAAAACACCGGAAATTCCGTTGGCAGCGGCAGCTGAGTAATAATAACTGTCATAAATTTCCTGGGTAGAGCCTACCGTAGGAGAAAAATGCGGGTTGTAATCGGTCTGAATTTTAAGATAAAAAGTTTTCGTTTCATGGGCATCAATGGTTAACGGAAAGGCAAAAGTTGGATGTTTGATATGGCGTGGCGTGTTCTTGCTATCAATTCCGGTGGTGGTTGCTACCCATTGATTGTTTTCAAAGTTATAGAGTGTGGCTTGATTGATAAGGAAAGTGCTTAAATCCAGATAACGATCCAGTTTTATCTCGCCAGGATTGGACACCTTGAACCGGTACCATACCGGGCACAGTTGTTTCGGGAGTAAATGATTATGTTGTTGGGTGAAAGCACTCTCGGGTAAGGCACTGATATCGTCAATGGTGAGTTGCTTGCTTTCGTCAACAAGATAGTAGAAATTATTTTCTTTAAAAGTATTGGCCAAACTGTTGTTGGCCAGGCATATAAAAACCAACACCCAAAGCCATTTGAATGGGGTGTTTAAAAAGGCTTGTCGCAAAGAAAATTTTATCATCAGGGATTGCATATATCTGTAAATTTAATAACCAAAGGCGACTTGCCAATAATGAGTATATTCTTCCTGGAAGCCCACGCACTATCAAATAAGGTAACTGTTTCTCATCGGTGCAGGCAGTCTTTATTGTGATTAGGTTAATACTGTAAAGCAACTGTGGCGAAGCCATTGATAACGGCTAATATTTTTTATTTAGCAAATTGACAAAATATGTCTAAACTCTTTATTGTTACTACACGCTTTTTGACAGAACTATAATCATAAAAAAGTCATAAAGTATGTATACAGTGGTTAAAGTTATTAAATCACAAAAGGGATGAAAAAATGAATAATAATAAAGAAGCCCAGAATACCCATGATCGCAGCCGTGACCGTGCCTGTATCGAAGAGCAAGTAAAGGCTTTTCTTGATAGTGGTGGAAAAATCAAAGTCCTGAAATCAGCGTTTGAAATTTATAAAGATCCTAAATGTCGCGTGGGCGAAGACATGGGTTTTTTTAAATAGCGGAATGATTTGGGCCTTCGGGCACCAGGGCGCAGCAAGAACATAGTAGCTAGCAGTGGTTGGCCTGATATTTTACCCGCCACAATTCCCAGGCCGCATTTTTAAAGGCGATTTGCTGTTAAAAAGGCATTGATCGCTTTTCATGTTTTATCCTCCCGATAACACTGTGTATGTCAGGATTTTTTTATGTCTATATCAAGTAGGCCAGCTCAAACGCATCGCTATTTATTGCTCGCCTTACTGTTAATGGCGTATGTGCTGTCTTTTATTGATAGAAATATCATGGCTATCCTGGTCGAACCTATCCGGGCCGATTTCCATATCTCCGATTTTGAATACGGCCTGCTGAACGGTTTGGCTTTTACGCTGATGTATGCATTTTTAGGTGTGCCGGTTGGCTGGTTGGCGGATCGCAGTAATCGCAAGAACATCATTGCAGCCGGTACTTGTGTCTGGAGTGTGATGACATTTTTATGTGGACTGACTACCGGTTTTTATTCTCTCTTCTTGACGCGGGTTGGCGTAGGTGTGGGGGAGGCTGCATTATCACCGCCTGCACATTCATTGCTCAGCGATTATTTTGATAAAAAAGAGTTGCCATCGGTAATGGCTATTTTTACCCTGGGTATACCAGTCGGTGTAGGTATTTCCTATAGTCTGGGTGGCTGGATTTATGGTTTTTTTGCCGAATATAAAGACATACTCTTGCCATTGATAGGCAGTGTCAAACCCTGGCAAGCCACCTTCATGATAGTGGGATTGCCTGGATTGTTGGTTGCAACCGGCATCTATTTTTCTATTGAGCCACAGCGGCAGGGTTTGCTTGTTGCCAGTGAGAAAAGTACAGAGGTTTCTATATCACAAGTGTTAGATTTCCTGCGTCGTAATATCAGGGTGTATGCGGGTATTTATTCTGGCATCGGTTGTCTGGCTATCATGGGATACAGTTTCATGATGTGGTTTGTTGCCCATATGAGTCGCGTTTATCATGTGCCGTCACACGAAATAGCCAAGGATTTTGGTTTCATGTACTTGTTTTTTGGTGTGCTGGGCACATTATTTGGAGCCTTCCTCAGTAATTTCTTAACACGGCGGGGGTATGCTGATGCAGGTATACGCACTGTGTATATTGTTGCTATTTTATGGCTGGTGCCTGCCATTTCAGCACCGATGATGCCAGACCTGCAGTGGGCATTTATAGTATCTGCACCCTGCATCTTTTTTCTTAATGCTTATTTTGGAGTTGCCATTGCTGCCTTGCAGTTGTGTACGCCAAATCAAATGCGTGCACAAGTATCGGCATTATTATTGTTAATGGGTAATTTATTGGGGCTGGCATTCGGTCCAGCCCTTGTAGGTTTGCTAAGTGATAAAATCTTCATGGGCGAACATTCACTGGGTTATGCGCTCACTACCATCGCGGCGGTTTTTTGCCCTTTGGCTATTTTGTTAGTTTATTCCAGTTTGCGCCCTTATCAGCAATTACTGGCCAACGCTGAAAACGGCTGGAAACCGTAAATAGACCGGCATTCGGTCTTGCAGGGTTATTCGCTAACAGATTGAGACAATGATTCAACTGTCTGTGGGCCGAGTAATATTTTCTTCACCTGACCATCGGGTGAGATCACAATGGTAGCCGGTAGTGCAGTGGGCATGGGATATCCATAATGTTCATGAAGAAAGGCGCGGGCTACCGGGAACTGAATGTTAAATTGTTGGATAACAGCCTGTTCTTTTTCTATGGGTAAAATATCGTAATTCACCCCGATCACATTGACATCCTTGTTGCTTGCGGCAAATCGATTAAGTTCGGGAATTTCCTTGATACAGGGTTTGCACCATTCTGCCCAATAATTAATTACCAGCCATTTACCCGAAAAATCGGCATAGTTACCTTCGCTACCATTGCTATAACTGAAATCAGCCTTGGATTCACAAGCTCCGAGCATTAACAAACCCAGGATAAACAGGACGAAAAATCGCCCTGATACAGGTGTGGATGAGGATGTACTCAAGGAAGTACTTAAGGAATTAGTGCTGAACTCAGAATGCAATTTCATAATCAGGGTATATCGTGGCTATAATGGCAGGGTACATTGTAACGATTTTTAGTACCAGAACCTACCACGAGTACCGGTCATGAGCACTTGCCAGATATTCCATAACCCCCGTTGTTCAAAATCGCGTCAAACGCTGGCCTTGCTGGAAGACAACAACATCCAGCCGCAAGTGGTTTTATATCTTGAAAGCCCGCCTTCAGTAGATGAATTGAAATCTGTGCTAAAAAAACTGGGAATCGGCGCACGCGAATTAATGCGCAAGGGTGAGGACGAATATAAGGAACTGCACCTTGATAATGAAAAATTGACAGAAAACGAATTGATTGCCGCCATGGCTGCCCACCCGAAATTGATTGAGCGCCCGATTGTTATCAAGGGCAAAAAGGCTGTGATAGGTCGTCCACCAGAAAATATCCTGCAATTACTCTGAGATACATCATGAGCACAGAACCCTATATCCTGATTTTGTATTATAGCCGTACTGGCTCAGTGGCGAATATGGCCAAAGAGCTGGCGCGTGGAGTGGAAATGGTACCAGGCATCAGTGCCAGGATTCGTACTGTGCCAGCGATTTCCGCTAACACTGAAGCTGTGGAATCCATGATTCCCGAGTCCGGCTCTTTGTATTGTGAACAGGAAGAGTTGAGAAATTGCTCAGGACTGTTGCTGGGTAGTCCGACACGTTTTGGCAATATGGCGGCACCACTAAAATACTTTCTCGATCAAGGATCAGATATCTGGTTAAGCGGAGATTTAATCGGCAAACCAGGTGCGGTATTTACATCAACATCCACCTTGCATGGTGGTCAGGAAAGCACGCTATTGAGCATGATGTTGCCGCTGCTGCATCAGGGTATGTTGCTGATGGGTATTCCTTATGGCGAATCGGCTTTGCATCATACCCAAACCGGTGGCACGCCTTATGGTGCAAGCCATGTGGCGGTAGCTGGTAATAATCAGTTGAGTGAAGATGAAAAACACTTGTGCCGTGCATTGGGTAAACGCATGGCAGAAACCGCATTAAAATTGAGAGGTTAAGGGTTTATGTCAGATTTTAACAAAAAGGCGGATCTGGCTTTTGTGGCAAGTCTGGGTGGATATTTTTTGCAGCTGGCATTAATTTTTATTACCACAACGGTGCTGGTGCCAACCCATAAAACCCCGAATATTATCGCCGGAATTTTTATCAGTTTACCGCTGTTGATTGTGTTGCCATGGTTAATCAAACGCAACATTCGAGCCTTTTTATGGCTGTGTTTCATTGAGCTGGGTTATTTTATTCCTGCGACTTTGCATGTGTTCATGTTGAAACAATATGGCTGGATAGCCTATGTCGAGGTGTTTGTTGTGATCTATGTTTTTATTATTGCCATGTTGTTCGGGCGATGGGAGCAGAAGCGTTACGGAATATCGGTAACCCGTTAGACCAGCAGCGTTCTTAAAACTCAAATTCCAGCAAGCCTTTAATGGATGCATCAGGCGTCTCATCAATGATGCCGGCGATGACGCCCAATTCCCAATGCAATTTTTTCCCCGCGGACAATCGAGCAGTGCCCATTAACACAGGCCCAATGCCAAAGGTATTTTGTGCGCGATAAATTTCAATCGCCGGTTCAAATACTGGAGACAAGCGGTAGATAAACTGGAAATTCGCGGCATTTTCAAATTCAGTAGGCGTGTATTTACCGTTTTCATAGATCAGAAATATGTTGGTGGTGAAAGTAATTTTCCCCAACTCTTTGCTTAGCAGTAACGCAGTAGCCGCTTCCCAGATCTCGGCTTCCTGTTCACGCTCAAATTCAAATAAAAATCCTGTATCAAAAGCATATTCGCCCTGTTCAGTGGCTTGCCATTTAAACTCCAGCTCATAGCCTTCGGCACTGACGCTGTCATAGCCATCACCCTTGAGAATATCGTTTTCAGTTTCCAGATCGTTGTCATCAATGCCATAACTGTTTCGGCTTAAACTACCCTGGGAAGAATTACTGCCAGTAATATAGATTTCTGCAAACCACCGGTCACTGATGGATTGGCCATAGGCTAATTTGTGTTGTTGGCCATTGTCGAGTTTGTTGTGATTATCGCGGTAGGTAACCGCGCGATATTCCAGTTCATGTTCCAGGGCATTCACATAAGGGTTATAAATTTTATCAATAAATATCGCCGATGCTGCGGCGTAGCCAGGAATAAAGCCTGCCAACAGCAACATAAAAGTAAGGCAGTTTTTATTCATTGTGGCGCTTTCCCGATAAGATTTTTTTTGTAAAAAGCCAATAAAAGAATGCTGGCCAATGCAAAAAGATAAGCACCGAGTTGAATGATAGTGGGAGTAGCTTCGTATCCGGCAATGGCATAAAGCAATTGCCCGGTAATGGAATCTTCATTCAACAATCCTGAGCTGTCCCATAATGTATGTTGGGAGGGCAGCCAATCGGCCTGAATCAATAATTGTGAAGCCTGGCTAAGCATGGCTGCAGCAACCAGGGCTAGAAGCGATTGGCTAGACAGGGATAATATGTAAGGGCTTCGGCTCCGTAACAAATAAAAAATAAGGGCGCCGACACTCATGCCAATAGAAATACCAATCATGCCACCGGTGACGGCACTCCAAAGATAAATTTGATGCTCGGCAAAACCACTCAGGTAAATGAGGATTTCCGAACCTTCACGAATAATGGCCAGGCTAACGGCAATACACATGGTCATGGCAATTATTTTCAGTTTTCCAGCAGCAGGTTTGACGTTGATATAAAACACAATAGTGGCAATGCAGAAATAAATGCCCAATTGCAGGAAGGCATTGGTCACTTCTTGCCCTACAAAATCAAAGGCAGACGATATACGTTCGAAGTTGGCTTGATAAATAAAGGCGCCGGTGATGCCGGTCACCCCGGCAATCATTAACCAGCGCAATTTTAGTGAAAGTAAATGGCTGATTGCCAATAACACACTGATCAGCAATGCTGCTTCAAGTACCTCACGTAAAATAATAATGACTGTATTTAATAACATGAAGATCTCTTATTGCGCTATAACCACGCCTTGTGCGGTTTTAGGATTAAATTCACCAAAAAAAGGGTATTTGCCTGGAGTTAATGGCCCAATAAAAATAACAGTTTTACTTTGCCCCATAATGACCTTTTCCCTGTTGAGCTCATAGCTTTCAAATTCTTCAGGGGTGTTGTCATTATTGCTGATCAATAATTTTACTTTCTGGTTGGCAGGTATCCGTACTTCTGCTGGAATAAAAAGGTGATTGCTTATGTTGATTTCAATGGTCAGTGTTTCAGCCATCACCATATTTCCCAGCAACATCGTGCTGATAAAAAGTAGCAATCTATTCAACGTCAACCCCTTTGCTTTCTGAGATAGTTTGTTGTTTGGGAAGTGTCACTGTTACCTTCAAGCCACTGGCAAATCGGGAAGAGGCTAATTCAATACTGCCTGAATGCAGTTCAACAATGTGCTGCACAATCGATAAGCCGAGACCGCAACCCACCACCATGGAATTATGCTGGTCGCCATTTACCCGATAAAAACGTTCAAAAACCCGTTCATAAAATGGTTCAGGAATGCCCACGCCCGAATCTTCAACACACAAGGCCACGGTTTTTTCATTCTCGATAATGCTGACCAGTATTGAACCGCCTTCGGGTGTATATTTATTGGCGTTATCAAGCAGGTTCTTTACCAGTGTTTCCAGCGCAAACTGGTCACCGGTTAACAGGCAGGTTTCTCCGATAAGTTCAATCTGCTGATTTTTTAGGGCAATATTGGCATAACGTTCTGAAATGATTTGTTGAGTCAGTTTGTAAATATCCACATTGGCAAATTTGGCCATGAACTGTTCCGGCGTAGTGCGATACAAGGCCAGCATTTGTTCAATAAGGTGAACCATGCGGTCAATACTCTCATTAACCAATTTGATATTCACGTTATCTTCCGGAAGTACCTTGCCAAGGTTATATAGCTGGATTTTTAAAGCGCTGAGTGGAGTGCGTAATTCATGGGCGGCATCACCGGAAAAACGTTTCTCCCTTGCAAAAGAATTTTCCAGTCGCAGTAGTAAATCGTTAGTGGAGTCGATAACCTTTTGTAATTCTTTCGGTGTTTCATTCAGTTGCAAAGGGCTTAAATCATTGTGTTTTTTCAAGCTTAAGGCATCAGCCAATTCTCGCAGGGGTTTTAATCCACTGCCCACAATCAGCCAGATCAGTAAACCCAGCAAAGGCAAGCCCAATATATTAGGCAGAATAGATTGCAAGGCGATACTCTCTGCAATCAGGTAACGATTATTGGTTTGTTCTGCCACTACAATCCAGTTGTTATTCAGGTCATCAAATACTACCAGTACCCGCCAGCGAAAATTGTTATAGGTGGCATAGTGGTAACCGGATTCAAAATTAATGATTTGTACGTCAGGCGCATTGCTGGATTTTTCCAGCAATAGATCAGGGTTTTTCCAGATCTGGAAAAGTATATTGTTGTTGATAGGTTCCCTGACATGTAAGTGCTGGTGGTTTAAATCGCTGTACGATAACAGTGCTGCGAGATCAACCAGTTGTTCATCAAACAGGTGTTCAGCATTATCGATGCTGGTGCGATAGCCTTGCAGCGCCGCCAAAAAATTGAACAGGGTGACTGTTGCTAACAGTACAATCACTAAAAAGTAGCGAATGGATTTCATTTTTTGATGGTGTAACCAATGCCGCGCACTGTTTTTATCATGTCGTTGTTCAGTTTTTTGCGCAAGTTGTGGATATGCACTTCAATGGTATTGCTGCTGACTTCTTCTCCCCAGCTATACAACTTGGTTTCCAGCGAATCCTTTGATTGAATCTTGCCCGCGTTTTCCATCAGGGCTTTCAGTAACATATATTCCCGGCGAGAAAGTTCCAAAGGCATATTATCCACTTTGACATCATGGGCTTTGGTATCCAGGGCGATATTGCCAATCACAATGGTCTGGCTATGGGCAGTACTCAAACGTCGCTCAAACACCCGCAAGCGGGCAATCAACTCAGCCATATCAAAAGGCTTTGCCAGATAATCATCAGCACCGCTATCAAGGCCTTTCACCTTGTCTTCCAGTGAATCTCGTGCAGTGAGTAACAGCACTGGCAAAGTCGGGTGAGAAGGGCGAATTTTCTGCAACACTTTCAGGCCGTCAATATCGGGCAAGCCGATATCCAGAATCACCATATCGGGTGTTTCGGTTTTGATGATATGAATGGCAGCTTCGCCACTGCCCACGGTATTCACCACAAATCCTTCACTTTGCAAGGCCTGTTGCAAACCGGTGGCAAGAGGGTAGTCATCTTCAACAAGCAGTATTTGCATGATGTTTTCTCTAGGGTTAATGGTGATCAGTACTTTTATTGTATATCCATAAGCTTAAGCCTGCCTTAAGGTATTGTTAAGCAATGATGGTGGATATAGCCTCCACTATGAAATAGGGGACGACTCAATCTCGCCAGGCTTTTAAGCGTAAGTAAATGCCATTCCGGTCACAGGCAATTATCAACGGATTAATTCCATTAAAGGATTTCTGTTCAACCGGGTTTATGAAAACCGGTGTTTGCTACTATACTGCTACGATAACGGCACGCCTGCCATACAACAATAAAAAAACAGGTACTGTTCATGAAAACCCGGTTCATTTTATTCAGCAGCTATTGGCTTTCCCTAAAACAGCTGCGGCACACTGTAACCCGATTAATACCCTTACTCCTGGTGGGCAGTGCCAGCCTGGTATTCAGCGCCTGCTCATCGATGAGTGTTGCCGCCTGGGAAAAAGGCAATCTCGCCAAGCCGGTCATGGTGCGGGATACCAGCGCGCAACATGCCGGGCTGGAACAACATACCTATATGTCAAAAGAAGCTACCGAAGGTGGCTATAGTTTGGGGGCAGGTGGCTGTGGCTGTAATTAAATCGAAAAAAAGTGTAAAAAATCCAGCCCCACGGGCGGCCATTAAAAATGACAAGCTGAACATGCTGCTCGGTGCAGTAATGGCCTTGCCCGG
>CAZTZY010000026.1:0-29108 GCA_964617765.1 uncultured Spongiibacteraceae bacterium | reverse complement strand
AAGCCTGCCTTGCAGCAACCGGCAACAGGAAAACACCATTGGCAGGAAGGTATCAAGTTTTGTACCTTGTTGCCTATGCGCGCTGTGCCGTTTCGCGTTATCTACATGATGGGCATGAATCTAGAGGATTATCCGCGCCGTATCGACCGAAAAAGTTTTGACCTGATGCGCAACCGCCATTTGCCCGGTGACCGATCGAGCGCCATGGATGATCGCTGGCTTTTTCTGGAAGCCTTGTTGTCTGCACGCGATGTTTTTCATATCAGTTATATTGCCCGCGATATGCACCGCAATGAAAAACGTGAACCTTCAGTGGTATTGTCGGAATTGATGGATTACATCCGGCACGGTTATTTTGCCGAAGGTGATGATAAGGGCTTTAAAAACTTTCTGTTCACACAGCATCCCTTGCAGCCATTCAGTGAGCAATATTTTTACGAAGATAAACGGGATCTTTCATCGCGCCTGTTGTCATTCAATGAACAGGCTTATGTGATCGCTAATGCGAAACGATTACCGATAAAAGATGCAGCTATACTCAGTAGATGGGAAAAATCCACACAGAGTGAACCCAGTGATATCGATATCAGCCTGAACGATTTTATCCGCTTCTTTACCAAACCCTGGGACTGGTTCTTCAGCAAAAAATACCGGCTTGATCTCGATGTGAATGATGATGGTGTTGATGATGAAGAAGCCTATGGACTAGGTGATGGCCTGCAGCAATGGCAGATGTGGAGTGAGCTGGTGAGTAAGGTCAACAACCAGGCGCTAGGACCTGACGCATTCACTGAGTTGCTGGAGGAATATATCCATGTGCGCAAGGCGAGGGCCTTGTGGCCGGTAGGCATGGCCGGTGAAAAAATACGCGCTGAGTATACCGAGAAGAAAGCCGTGGATTTTATCTATGCCACGCAGGGTGCCGATATACAGAAAGTGCCGGTGGAATACAAAATTAAGGTACGGCAGGTTAATCTCACCATTAAAGGTGACTTGCCAATGAGCCTTGATGCCAGCGCTCAGCGCTCTAAACTGTGGATGCATAATGTCAGCAAAAAAAGTGCCGATAAAGAACTGGAATTATATATCCGCGTTGCTATTGGCAGGCAGGCGCATATCAATCTTACCGAAGCGGAATGTATTTATCGTGGCAATGAACGACAAACACTCAGCGCAGAACATATTGCAGAACTGGATTTTAGTGGCTTCCTGAAAACACTGGTGGAACTCTTTGTTGATTACCAACAAGGCGGTTTACCTTTTGAATTGTCTTTCGCCAAAAAATTGATTGAGCTAAAAGAGACTGCTGATAATTACCAGGAGCAACTTGATGAGCTGATGGATGCTGTGTGGTATGGCGATGGATATAACACTTATGGGTTGGCCGGGGAATTGAAAAAACGTATTTACTTTGGCGCTCAGCAAGCCTTGCGCGACCCGCAAATGTTGAGTGTGTGTACAACAATAGCCCTGCCATTGAAGGCATTCGACAAGGCAATCAAGCCAGCTAAAGCGGGAAAAGGCGATAAAGATGCCAGCGCAGAGGGAGAAGTATAATGTCAGGATTCAACGCACTCCATTTCCCGCTAACAGGCAGGCGGCTGATTGAAGCCAGTGCCGGTACAGGAAAAACCTTCAACATTGCCAATCTTTATTTGCGCCTGGTATTGGGCAACGGTTTTGATGCGCTGTCGGTTGATCAGATACTGGTGGTGACCTTTACCAAAGCCGCAACCGAAGAACTGCGCGGGCGTATTCGCGACAAGATAGAAAAAGCCCTGCACGCCTTTCGCCAGCCCGAAAAATATCGCCAGAAACCGGAATCTGAACGAGACGGTTTTATTGTAGAATTGCTCACGCAGTTCACTGATGCGGAAAGCCTGTCGCGCGCCTGCCGCCAATTAAACGCTGCGTTAGTGTGCATGGATGAAGCAGCGATTTTTACCATACACAGTTTTGCGGTAAGGGCTATACAGTCGTTCCTGTTTGAAACCGGTGCGCTGGCTGATGTGGAATTGAGTGAAGCCGGTAATGAACGCAAGGAACAGGTGATTGCCGATTTGTGGCGGGAACTGCAAATCAACAATAATGCATTGCAGCAGAAATATTTCAAGGCGCTTAACCTTGATAACCGTGACAACTTCAAAAACTATTTTTATGGTGTTGGTCTTGATTTACAGGTATTGCCTGCGCTTGATGTGGATTTTTCGGTATCGAGCCTGGCTGATATCCTGACCGACAAAGATAAGGTGATTGAACAAAAACGCCAGACCATACTCGCAGAGCGCCAGGTGCTTGCAGGAAGATGGCAGCAATTTTACGCCAGTGCGGTTGACCAGAGCCTGCCTGAGAAAAAACGCGATGATGCCTTTAAAAAACTCGTTTCTGCGGTGATTGATTTTCCTATCCCTGATAATGATAAGCCGCAAACGTCTTCTGGTCGTGTGATTAAAAAAATAGAAGAATGGAGTAATGATAAGGCATTGATGATGTCTATCCCGTCGGGTGATGTAAAAAGCCGCATCCACAGTTTATTGCAATCTGATAAAGCCGATGAACTGTCGCTATTGATGAAAGACTGGTTTACTCATGCGCTGAATGAATTCAATGAATCAGCCTACCGCAAAGCCACATTAAAGAATGTGTTAGTGCAATGGCTGCAGGCTAAAATGGCGCAGATCGATCTTTCTTCCATGCAGCTCGATGAAGTGATTCGCCTGATCAACAACAAGCTTGAGGCTGGTGGTGATGCAGCAATCGCTCTGCGCAAGATGATTACAAAATCGTATTCGGTGTGTATGGTCGATGAGTTTCAGGATACTGACCCGCAACAATTCAAGATGTTTAACAGTCTTTATGAAACGGCTGAAAATGCCGGCTTCTTCATGATTGGCGATCCGAAACAATCGATATATGCCTTCCGTGGCGCTGATATTTTTTCCTATCTCAATGTGCGCCAGAAAGTAAAAGACGAGCAGGCAACAAGCGGTGATAAAAAAATATTTTCACTGGATACCAATTTTCGCAGCAAACAACAGCTTATTGCTGCCACCAATGCGCTGTTTGCCGAACAACCTGACGATAGTGATGAAGTTGATCCGGTTTTTGTTTATGCCGGTATAGAATACCATCCGGTCAAATCCTGCGAGGCAGCACCGCATCATGCCAACAAGGGTGATTTGCTGGTGAATAACAGCGTAGTGAAACCTTTGATTTTTATTGGTAATCCCTTCACTAATGATGAAGACAACAAAATCAACGGCGATACCTTGCGCTGGCAATTTGCCCACGATACCGCACAGCGTATTTCGGCCTTGTTGCACGGTAAACACAGTGCCATGCTGAAAGATCCTGGCGGTAGTGCACAGCCATTGCGCGCCGGTGATATTGCGATATTGGTAAAAACCGGCAGGGAAGCGCGCATACTTCAGCAAACCTTGAGGGAGCAGCCTATTCCTTTAGGTTCTGTATACCAAAGCCAGCGTGACAGTGTATTTGCGAGTGCTGAAATGGCGGAAGATATTTATCATCTGCTGCGCGCAATGAATGAACCTTCCAACAAGCGCCTTTTAAAGACTGCCATCGTGACACCGTTATATCGTGGTTACAGCCACGATTTTAAGCTGCTCGATACTATTGAAAATGGCACAGCCGGTGTTGATGATGTATTTGAACTACTGATTGATGAATTTTCCCGCTATAAAATGCAGTGGGAAAAATTCGGCGTACTCACTGCCTTGAATGAACTGATGCGCCAGCGCGATCTGGCCAATCATTTTGTTACGCAACCTAATTGCGATCGACTGATTACGGATTTCCGTCATCTGGGAGATTTGTTGCAACAGCAATATCTGGCCTGTGGTTCGCCCGAGCAACTGATCGACTGGTATGCGCGGCAACTGAAGGATGATGGCGAGCTGGAAGAAGATGCCAAACGCATACGCCTGGAAAGCGATGAAAACCTGGTGAAGATTGTCACTATCCATGTTTCCAAAGGCCTCGAATATCCCGTGGTATTCCTGCCGTTTTTCTTTTTGCCTTTCAAGGTGGATGTTGATAAAAAATTGCCGTTGCTGCACCGCGAAGAAGATAACTTCCAGGCGATGATTGATTTTGATGCGGCGAGTGAAGCAGTTAAACAATGTATTCAGCGCGAACAAATGGCGGAAGATATGCGCCTGTTGTACGTGGCTATCACGAGAGCTAAATTTCAGTGTTATATGGGTGTCAGTGCGTCAACTAGTTATTATGAGAATATGTTTCCGCAATGCGTTTGGGCCCATCTGTTAGGCATCACAGAACAGAAACCTGACTGGCCAACCATAAAACAAGGCTTGCAAAGCAAGCTGGAAGGCATGGAAAGCGCCGTGGAATATAGCGAATTGTATGCCTGTGAAGCAACACCGCTACGTACCAAAGCCGAAAACACTCCGCAAACCAAACCCTTGTTGGCTCCGAAATTACCTGCAATGCGACTATCACCCTGGCTGATTACCAGCTACTCAAAACTGGCACATGCCAGAAAAGAAGTAATTACGCGCGGCAAAGATGATGAACGGGTGGCAGTATCGGAAGATGTTCTTGCGGAATTTACCGGTGCCGATTTTGCCGCGACAGAAGCCGCTGATAAAACCTGGCTTGGCAATATCCGTTTTGCGTTGCGCGGCTCTGCCGATACCGGGCAATGTTTGCACGGCATTTATGAAGAAATCTCGCTGAATCCCGCGCTGTATTTTTCTGCAACCGACGGTGAAAAAGCCATGGCTAATCTGGTGGAAAGACAGCTCACCCAGTATGGTTTATTGAAACAATATAAAGAAAAGCCTGAAGAAGCTGTGTTGCAAATACAGCAGGTGAAAGAGTGGATGCTACAAACGCTGGCGATCAATCTCACTATGCCATCCGCCACTACATCGGCTGTGCCTTCACTGCAAGAGCTTTTCAAGGCTAAAAGCGTATTGCCGGAACTAAAGTTTGATTTTGCGCTGGGCAGTAAAGGTATTGCCAGTATAAAGGATGCCATTAACCCTGTGTTGCAAGCGGCAGGCCTGGCCGGTATCCATGTGCCGTCCAAAAGCGAGTTGCAAGGCTTTATGAACGGTGCCATTGACCTGGTGTTTATCCATGATAAAAAAGTGTATGTACTCGATTACAAATCCAATACGCTAGGCAAATCACCGCGTTTTTACCAGCATCCGGATATGAGCGCCTGCATGCAAACCAGCCGTTATGACCTGCAATACATGATCTACAGTGTTGCCGTGCATCGTTATTTCAAGGCGCGTTTTGCCAGCCAATATGCATTTGATAATGACAGTGGTTTATCGTTCGGCGGTGTGTTTTACCTGTTTGTGCGCGGCATGGGCATTGCAGGCCATGATGATCTCGGTATCTGGTACCATCGGCCTCAGCGCGAGCATATTGAACATCTTGATGCTGCACTCAATGGCGAACTAGTGGAGACTCATTAATGAATACGCCATTACAGAATAATGATGTCAACGAAACCAGCACAGGCCTGCGTTTTCTTGATCGCCAATTTGCACAATGGGTAGTGCAGCACTTCGGTACAGATTTGCCACGTGATTTACAACAAAAGCTCGAAATGCTTGCCCTGGCTGCTAGCCACGCTACTGCCTTGCAGCATACCTGCCTCGATTTGCAAAAGGTGCAGGCCATTAACGAGCCACTGTTAAATAGCCTGGTTAAAGACATAACGGCCCAAGACCTGCAAGCCATTTTTGCCAACGCTATTCCACCCTTGGCGGTCAATGCAGAAAGCCATCTTGTGTGGTTACAGAAGTATCATTATTTTGAACAAAAATGTGCAACACAATTATTGGCTATGGCATGCGAACATCAATCCATTGATGCTGCCAGTGAAGTCTTGCTGGAAAATCTGTTTGCCACACAGGCTACAGCCACCACTGATGAAAAACAGGGTGCGGCCGAACAAAAGTCTGCCGCACGCATGGCTCTCGCTTCACGTCTGGCATTGATCACGGGTGGTCCCGGCACCGGTAAAACCTACACCGTGGCCCGCATTATTGCCGTGTTAGTGGCGCAGAACCCGCACTGCAATATTGTGCTGGCTGCGCCCACCGGTAAAGCGGCGCAGCGCATGAAAGATTCCATCCAGAAAGCACGTCAGGAAGACAGTAACTTTGGTGCCTTTAGCGAAGCCTTTGATAACATCTCCGCCAGTGCAAAAACCTTGCATTCCCTGTTAGGTATTGGCCGCGATTCCCCAAAACCCTGGCGCAATGCTGCCAACCCGCTGGTGCTGGATGTATTGATCGTTGATGAGGCTTCGATGATCGATCTGCCCATGATGCATCGCCTGCTCGATGCTTTGCCTTCCCATGCGCGCTTGATTATGTTGGGTGACAAAGACCAGCTGGCCTCGGTAGAGGCGGGCAGTGTGCTGGCTGAACTGTGCCTGGCGCAACAACTTAACAACGCGCAATCAGGTATTACCGTTAGCCGCCGGTTTGGCGAGATGAAAGAAATCGGCCAGCTTGCGCAATGGTTGAATGGCAATAGTGATAATGCCTTGCCGGATTTTGCCAACAACAGTTATGTGTTGTGGCATTCCACAGAAGCGGTCAAACAATGGAACCCCGAATGGTTGCCACTGGTAAAAAACAACTACCAGCAATTGATGGCTGGCATACAAACCGGTACGGCCATCGAAAGCCTGCTTAAATTGCAGGCTAAATTCCAGGTACTGTGTGCGCTCAATAAAGGTCCGTATGGTGTACAAGGCATCAACGATATTATTGAAAGGTCGCTTGCTAAAAGCGGCAACAACAGTGAATGGTATGCGGGCAAGCCAGTGATCATCCTGCAAAATGACAAGGAAAGAAAACTGTATAACGGTGATGTAGGTATTGTGTTGCCTGTGTCGAGTGATGGCCAAACTGTTGAAATAGGGCAGGCCGAACTGAAAGCCTGTTTTATTACCGCCGATGGTATCAAAACCATATCGCACGCGCAGATTCCACCACACCAAACCTGTTATGCCATTACCGTGCATAAATCACAAGGTTCTGAATACGAACATGTAGTCATTGTACTGCCGGCAGACAGTAGTTCTGTTCAAAATAACCCCGTACTGGCTCGCGAACTGGCCTATACCGCCGTCACTCGCGCCAAAAAACAAGTGGATATTTATGCGGGTGTTGGTGTGCTTGAGATAATGGCACAGCGGCAAACGGTAAGGATGTCGGGGTTGGCATTGATGCTGGATGCAGTTAAACATTTATGATTAGGGAACCGCTGAATAACTGTCATTTCGAACGCAGTGAGAAATCTAACTACTTGAATTAAAAAGATTCTTCACTGCGTTCAGAATGACAAAGGGAGTTATTCAGAGGTTCCTTAGGTATTGAAGTAGCGAATATATATTTTCGCCGAGTTCTGATGCGTCTTTGAATATGCTCACTATCATGGTTTTGAAATAATCCGTTATTATACGACGATACAGCAACATACCGAATAAACATCATGACTGTACAATTACGTAATGTGGTTCAATGCCCGGTGTGTGGTTTTAAAACCACTGAGCAAATGCCGAGCGCAAAAAAAGTAATGAGTTATCAGTGTCAGGCCTGTCAGGTGGTAACGCAGGCCCTTGCCGGGGAATGTTGTATTTATTGTAAACTGGGCCGATTTAAGTGCCCTGCCCAACAAGCGTCAGATGCATAAAATCCAGGAGAAAAATGAGTGGAACACAGTTATCGTTTGGTGATTTCCTGCCCCGATAGAGTGGGTATTGTGGCCGAAGTCAGCCGTTTCGTTGCGGAGTTGGGCGGCTGGTTACTCGAGGCCAGTTATCATGCCGATGAAGACAGTGGCTGGTTTTTCATGCGCAATGAAATCAAGGCTTCTTCTTTGTGTGTATCACTGGAAGAGTTTTCAGCGCGATTCGAAAAGATTGCTGAACAATATGCGATGCAATGGTTTATCAGTGAATCGAGCAAGCCGAAAAAAATGGTGGTGATGGCCAGCAGTGCTTCGCATTGTGTGGCGGATTTACTGCATCGCTGGCATAGCGATGATTTGTTTTGTGAAATTCCGGCAGTGATTTCCAATCATGAGAAATTGCGCAGTATGGTGGAGTGGCACAATATTCCTTTTCATTATGTGCCGATGACTGCCGATTCCAAACCGGCAGCCAATGTCGAGATTGAGCGATTGATTCAGCATTATGATGCAGATTTTATTGTGCTGGCGCGTTATATGCAGATTATTCCGGCGAGTTTATGTGCGCGATATCCCGGTAAAATCATCAATATCCATCACAGTTTTTTACCGTCGTTTATTGGTGCTAATCCTTACCAGAAAGCCCATGAGCGCGGGGTTAAGCTGATGGGGGCAACGTGCCATTATGTGACTGAAGAGCTGGATCAGGGCCCGATCATTGAGCAGGATGTGATGCGGGTGAATCATCGCCATTCCATCGATGCGATGGTGCGTTTGGGCAAAGATGTAGAAGCCAGTGTGTTGTCGCGAGGTATTCGTAATCATCTGGAAGACCGGGTGATTGTCCATGGTAATAAAACGGTGATTCTTGATTAGCTGGATTAATTTGTGTGTCATACGCTTGTCATATTTTTGTATTTTAATTGCCTTAATACAGGTAATTGGATGAGAACTCGATGCAAAACATAAAAATTCTTATCGTTGAAGATGAAGTGGCTATTCGTGACATGATTCGAATGGGGCTGGAAATGGCCGATTTTGAGTGTTATGAAGCCGATAATATTCAGGATGGATTTAAGCTGGTTCATGATTGTTCACCGCATTTAATTCTGCTTGACTGGATGTTGCCCGGTGGCAGCGGCATTGAATTGTTGCGACGCTTGAAACGTGAGGAAGTAACAACACATATTCCGGTTATCATGTTGACCGCTAAAACAGCGGAAGATAACAAGATACAAGGTTTGGAGGTGGGTGCTGATGATTACATCACCAAACCCTTTGCCCCGCGCGAACTGGCAGCCAGGATCAAGGCGGTGTTGCGTCGATCGGGTGTTATGCAGGAGGGTGATGTTATCGAGCTTGAGGGCATCAAGATAGACCATGGTAGCCACAGGGTGAGTATTGATAGCAATTTGATTGATATTGGACCAACTGAATATAAGCTGTTGAGTTTTTTTATGGCGCATCAGGACAGGGTTTATAGTCGCAGCCAATTGCTGGATCAAGTGTGGGGCAACACAGCCTATATTGAAGAAAGAACCATTGATGTGCATATTCGTCGTTTGCGGAAAGCGTTACAATCAGTACCATCCAGCAAGGATTATGGCAAGTTTGTTCAGACTGTTCGTGGTTCGGGGTATCGATTCTCCCTGATTAGCTAGGTAATGCCGAAGTACTCCGTAGCGATGAGTACACCGACACTGGCGACAACACACCTGCTCGACCATACTTGCATAAAATAGACAATCCATAAGGTTATTTTTAACGATGTATTCTCGAGTTGTCATATTGCAAGGTTGTCACCGTGCAAAATAATTGGCTAAAAGAATTAAACAAGGTTATCTGGATTATCCTTGTTAGTATTTGTATCGGTTGGCTGATGGGAGCCACATGGCGGATGCTGGCACTCGGCTGTCTGTTTTATCTTGCCTGGACTCTCCTGCAATTAAAACGTATTCACGACTGGCTTGTGGATAATAGCGATAAAGATCCACCTACCGCTTCCGGTATATGGGGCGAAGTGTGCGATAAGATTTACTACCTGCAAAAAAAGCAAAAAAAGATTCAGGCCAAGCTTGAAGGTGATATTGCTTATTTGCGTGATTCCTTTGCTTCGTTAAGTGAAGCAGTGGTTATGCTGAATGAAAATGGTGCTATTGATTGGTGTAACGATGCTGCCAAAAGGAATCTGGGTTTCCAGTTTCCCAAGGATGAAGGCCAGTACTTGCCTAACCTCTTGCGTGATCCACTTTTTGTAAAGTATTACGAAGCCAACGATTATATGGAAGGCATAGAAATTCCTTGCCCTATCAATAATGATCGTTGCCTGTTGGTGCAAATTACCCAGTTTGGCAAGGGCAACCGCTTATTGTTTGCACGCGATATTACTGAATTACACAAACTTGAAGAGATGCGCCGTGATTTTGTTTCGAATGTCTCTCATGAATTACGTACGCCGTTAACGGTTATCAGCGGTTATATCGATAATTTCAATGCTTTTGTTCCCCAAGTGCCCAAACTGGAAAAACCGCTGCAACAGATGGAACAACACGCCAAGCGAATGGAATCGCTATTGCGTGATTTGCTGGAGTTATCGCGTCTGGAAACCTTGCCCCATGAAATGCATAAAACGCGGATATCATTATCGAATTTGGCAGTGATGGTGGTTGAAGAAGCTAAAGCCAGTATTCCCGTGGTTTTATACAGGGATATCCAGTTGTATGTAGAAGGTGATGTGAAGCTGTTTGGTCAGGAAACTGAATTGCACAGTGCCTTGCTGAATCTGGTGATAAACGCCTGTAAGTATACGTTAGAAGGCGGCAGGATTGACGTGCATTGCTGGCAAGATGCGCAGGGTGCGTATTTTTCAGTCACCGATGATGGTATTGGTATTGATCCATTACAGATACCGCGTTTAACCGAGCGTTTTTATCGCGTGGATAAAAGTCGTTCTATCAATACAGGAGGTACGGGTTTGGGTTTGGCGATTGTTAAGCGTGTGTTACAGCGTCATGAAGCAGAGCTCGCCATTACCAGTGCGCCTGGCAAAGGTAGTTGTTTTACGTGTCATTTCCCACTCCATCGACTGGCAACATAAATAGCAGCGCAAAAAAAAGCCCGGTAAAAACCGGGCTTTTTTATACCATGAATAAAGTTATTCTGGTAACAGGCTGTTCAGGCGATCAATGGTATCCACATATTCCGTTAAAAGACGAGTAATAACATCACGGCTTTTCTCGATATGGTTGATCTGGCCAATCACTTGTCCAACCGGGTTGAATGCTACGGTCTGGCACTTGCCCGAACCTGCATAGTGGTGGGTACGGCGAATCGCATCCGCAGTCACCAGGCCTTGTAATGGCATGCCCAGTGGTGAAGGGTTGCCTTCAGTTTCCCACGCCTTGGTCCACTCGTTACGCAGCATACGGCAAGGTTTGCCGGTCCATGAACGTGAACGTACGGTGTCTTCTTCAGTGGCTTTCAGGTAGGTTTCTTTTTGTGCAGGTTCTGCATCAGCTTCTTCTACGGTTAACCACAAAGAGCCCGTCCAGACGCCAGCCGCACCCATGGCCATCGCAGCAACGCATTGACGGCCGTTACCCACGCCGCCTGCTGCCAATACTGGAGTTTTTACGGCATCGATGATTTGTGGCCACAATACCATTGAACCGATTTCACCCGTATGACCGCCACCTTCAGTACCTTGGGCAATGATAAAATCCAGGCCTGCTGTTTCATGTTGTTTGGCTTGTTTAACTTTTCCGCATAATGCACCCACCAAACGGCCAGAATCCTGGATTTGTTTGATAATATGCGCAGGTGGTGTACCTAATGCGTTAGCAATCAGTTTGCAGTTCGGGCGAGTCAATGCTTCGTCAATCAGTAAAGTGGCGATAGCTTCGTTCCAGCCCAGCAGACCCATTTTGTCGTCTTTATCCGGCCACTCGGGTACACCGGCATCAGCCAGAAGTTTGGCGGCAAATTCATGATAGGAAGGATCAATCATCGCTTCCAGCATCTCTTCGAGTTTGGCTGGATCCATTTCACCCATGCCTTCGTATTTTTGCGGGATAACGATATCCACGCCGTAAGGTAAATCACCAATGCGTGCATCAATCCAGTCCAGCTCTTCTTTCAATTGTTCCGGGCTAAAACCCACGGCGCCTAAAACACCCAGGCCTCCGGCTTTACTGACAGCAACCACCACGTCACGACAATGGGTGAAGGCAAAAATGGGTACTTGAATGCCTAATTTATCGGCTAATTCTGAGCGCATGTTATTTCCTCTTTATGGGTTTATTTGAATTTGGCGAGACCTCATAGATAAATACCTGTATGGGTCTCTTTGCGAGAATAACTATGAATCATCCCGGATAAAAAACAAGGGTTTGTTCTTGCTTAAAATAGTGACAGAAACGATCAATATTTAACTTTTAAGGGCATTTGATCGTGTTTTATGATCAGAATCCACAGCCCTATAAGGATTGTCGGTGTTTTTAGCTAGGCTAAAGTTCGATAAATTCGGTAAACTTGGACAAATTGCAACGGTGTTAAAGAGTACATTCAATGAAGGTAACGGTTTTTGGTTCGGGGTATGTGGGCCTGGTCACAGGTGCATGTCTGGCTAATGTGGGTAATCGAGTGTGTTGTGTGGATATAGATGCCGCCAAGATAGCGCGATTATTGAAGGGTGAGATACCTATCTACGAGCCCGGCCTTGATGAAGTTGTGCTGGAAAACGTCGCCAATGGGCAATTACGTTTTACCACTGATGCCGAGGAAGGTATCAAACATGGCGAAGTGATTTTTATTGCTGTTGGTACACCGCCCAGGGAAGATGGTTCTGCTGATTTACAATATGTTTTGGCTGTTGCCAAAACCATCGGCACTTATATTAATGAGTATAAGGTTGTCGTCGGTAAATCCACGGTTCCAGTCGGTACTTGCGATAAAGTTGAAGCAGCAATTACTGAACAATTAGCGCAAAGAAAAGTGAGTGTACCGTTTGCCGTGGTGTCCAATCCGGAGTTTTTGAAAGAAGGCAATGCCATTGAGGATTTTGTAAAACCGGACCGCATTATCGTTGGCACTGATGATGAAAAGGCCAAAAAGAAAATGCTCGAACTTTATGCGCCCTTTAACCGGAATCATAATCGCGTCATATTTATGGACAGGCGCTCATCGGAACTGACCAAATATGCAGCCAATGCCATGTTGGCAACAAAAATCAGTTTTATTAATGAGCTGGCCAATATTGCCGAACGCGTGGGTGCTGATATTGAACAGGTGCGTCAGGGCATTGGTTCTGATCCGCGTATTGGTTATCAGTTTATCTATCCTGGTTGTGGTTACGGCGGATCGTGTTTCCCCAAGGATGTTAATGCGCTGAAACATACTGCGGATGAGTTGGGCTATGATGCTGTTTTGCTGGGCGCCGTTGAGCAGGTGAATGCCAAACAAAAACTGAGTATGGTTCAAAAAATCTTCAGTGTTTATGGCCAGGATTTAACCGGCAAAACCTTTGCTGTCTGGGGTTTGGCGTTTAAACCACAAACGGATGATATGCGCGAGGCATCAAGCCTGGTCATGATGGATGCCTTGGTAAAGGCGGGGGCTAAGTTGCAGGCTTATGATCCTGCCGCTATGGAAGAAACACACGAGATTTATAAAAATCAGCCGAATGTGAAGATGGCTATTTCTAAAGAAGCTGCACTGGAAGGTGCTGATGCCTTATTAATATGCACAGAATGGAAGATTTTCCGTGCACCGGATTTTGATGTATTGAAGCTTAAACTGAAAGATTCTTTGGTTTTTGATGGTCGTAACCTGTATGAGCCTGATGCAATGGCAGAAAAAGGTTTGCGCTATTATGCCATTGGTCGTGGTTTGTCGATAAAAGCGTAAATTCAGGGAGTCTTACTTTTTATAGGGTAATTGTTATACTGCGCCAAAATTTTAATGCCTTTTCTGGAGATAACTATGTCACATCATGATACACACGCCACTCAAGCAACCAGTAATGTTGAAAGTAACGCGGATAGCCTTTTTGATGCGAAATCAGCTGTTGCATTGATTTTAATCGTTGTATTAACCGTGTGTTTTTGGTTGGTAGGTCGATAGTCGAATTGAAGCATGGGGGCGTTTTTAATAACTGCACCCTTTTTTCTGGCCATGGCTGTTATTTCAGCGATTCCAGTTTTCATTGTTGATATTCCGGTTGTTTCCGTACGCTCTTCCATGAGTGCCAATGACCACATCACTCAACCTGTTTTTCTTTATGGCGAGATTACCCTGGACGTCCTAATTGAGTGATATCAACAGAGAATCGTTATTATCTGCCCAATCGCTGGGTTGTGAGCGAGCTTATCGTTCGCTCTTTGGTGATCTCGATTTATCTATTGATGCCGGTCAGGTAGTGCGTATTGCAGGCCCCAATGGCGCAGGAAAATCCACATTATTAAAAGTGTTAGCCGGTATTTCTTCTGATTTTGAAGGTAATATTTTCTGGCGCGGACAACCTGTTAATTCAGTGCGTGATGATTTTCAGCGTGAAAGCTGTTTTCTGGGGCATAACAAAGCCGTGAAACTGGGCTTGACTGCCTATGAAAACCTGGCCTGGTTTCAGGCGCTATATCCTTCAAAAAAAATGCTTTCCATAGCGGATGCTTTGACACGGGTAGGTCTTGGTCAATTTCAAGATACGCTGTGTTCTCAATTGTCAGCAGGTCAGCAGCAACGGGTGGCTTTGGCGCGTTTATTGTTGGCTTCTGCAAAGCTCTGGATACTGGATGAACCTTTTACGGCCATTGATAAACACGGGGTGGCTGAGTTCGAAAATATCATTGGGCATTTTGTGCAAAGTGGCGGGGCGGTGATTATTACAACCCACCATAACCTGCAATTACCCGTTTCCGTTTTGACACTGGATTTGGGAGGATCATGAGCAGCATGCCCTCCTTGTTATCAGCATTCTGGCAAACCTTTCGGCGCGATTGTGTACTGGTAATGCGCAAACGCATGGATGTGTTGAATCCGCTGGTCTTTGGTTTTTTGGTGGCATTAACATTCCCGTTGGGTTTGGGGCCAGAGCCTCAAACGCTGGCGGCACTCGCACCAGGGCTGATTTGGGTTATTGCGCTGTTGTCGTGTTTATTGGCAACCGATGGCTTGTTCCAGGAAGATTTTGAAGATGGCAGTTTAACCTTAATGCTGTTGAGTCCACAGTCATCGTATTTTTTGGTGATGGCAAGGTTATGGGCGCATTGGCTGAAAAGCGGTTTTGCCGTCAGTCTGGTGGCGCCATTATTGGGTTTGATGCTGTATTTGCCTGTTCAGGCGAGTGGCATTCTGTTGGTCAGTTTATTGCTTGGCACGGTAAGCCTGGTATTTTTGGGGGGCATTGGTGCAGGATTAACGGTAAGCCTCAAGAATAGTGGTGTGTTATTAACACTAATTATCTTACCGTTATATGTACCCATATTAATATTTGGCTCGGCGGCGGTGAAGGCAGCAGCAGAAGGTATGCCGGCAATGCCCTATGTTGCATTACTTGGCGCTTTTTTATGTTTAGCGGTCACGTTGGCACCTTTGGCCACACAAGCTGCGCTTAAAATCAATCTGGATGCTTCATAGCACATTCCAGTATACTTGCCCGATAAATCGAGCGTCATTCAAGGCTGTTTTTACACATGTGGAAATTCTTTCATCAGTTAGGTTCCCCACGTTGGTTCTACCAAATCAGCGGTCGTTTTTTGCCGTGGTTAATAGCATTGAGTTTTATGCTGTTAACGACAGGTATCATCTGGGGCCTGGCTTTTGCCCCGATGGATTTCAAGCAAGGTAACAGTTTCCGTATTATTTACATTCATGTTCCGGCATCGTTTATCTCGCTTGCCGGTTACTACATTATGGCGATAGCCGGTGGCATCGCCCTGGTGTGGCGCATGAAAATGGCAGACATCGTAATGCGTGCCTGTGCACCCATTGGTGCGGCGATGACATTCATTGCGTTAGTAACAGGTGCGATATGGGGCAAACCCACATGGGGAGCCTGGTGGGTGTGGGATGCCAGGATTACTTCTATGCTGATTTTGTTTTTCCTCTATCTGGGTGTTATGGCGTTATCCCAGGCCTATCAGCGTGAGGATTTGGGTACCAAGGCCGCTGCCATCCTGGCATTAGTTGGCACAGTCAATATTCCGATTATCTATAAATCGGTGGATTGGTGGTACAGCCTGCATCAACCGGCTACGCTAAAACTTACCCAGAAATCGACCATGGCCCCTGAAATGTTGTGGCCATTGTTAATCATGATTGCCGGCTTTTACGTGTTTTATGCGGTGTTGTTGATACTGCATAGCCGAGCCGAAATCCTGCATCGGGAACAACGCACAAAATGGGTTCAGGAGTTGATTCAATAATGTATTTCTCAACGTTTCATGATTTGATGTATATGTCGGGTCATGGTTTTTATGTGTGGATGGCTTACAGTATTTCCCTGACGGTATTGATGGGCCTAACGGTTTATCCTTTGCGTAAAAAAACCAGGATGTTAAACGCAATAAGACAGCGTGCCTTGCATGATAAGGGAGCCGACAATGTCGATGCCTCCGAAGCGTAAACAACGATTGTTGATCGTATTGAGTATTGTGATTGGCGCGAGTATTGCTGCGGGACTGGTATTTTATGCCTTAAACGACAACCTTGATCTCTTTTTCCCACCCACAGATATTGTTGCGGGGAAAGTACCTGTCGGCAAGCAAATGCGCGCAGGGGGTATGGTGGAAAAAGGGAGTGTAGTACGCGAGAAGGACAGTTTAACCGTACGTTTTAATATTACCGATTTTCAGGAAACGGTGACGGTCATTTATACAGGAATATTGCCTGATTTGTTCTCTGAGGATGCCGGTGTGGTGGTGACCGGTGTTTTGCAAGAGGATGGCACCATCAAGGCTACACAAGTGCTGGCCAAACATGATGAAAATTATATGCCACCGGAAGTGGCTGCCACGTTAAAAAACCAGCACGCTAAAACAGCTCCAGCAGCTGCAACCTCAACAGCGGAATAATATGCTGCCAGAAATTGCCCATTTTTGTCTGATTCTTGCACTGTGTTTTGCCGGATTATTATCCGTTGTACCTTTGCTGGGTGTTTACCTGCACGATAATACGATGATGCGTACAGCAAAACCGTTAGCCATGATTATGTTTGTTTTTGTCGCATTGGCTTTTTTTATGTTGATAGCTTTATTTATGCAGAGTGATTTCTCCGTCAAAGTTGTTGCACAAACATCCAACCTGTCACTGCCCTTGTTTTATAAAGTCACCGCCGTATGGGGTGGGCATGAAGGTTCAATGCTGTTATGGATCTTTATATTATCTTGCTGGATGCTGGCAGTCGCATTATTCAGCCGGCAAATTCCGGATGACATGATTGCGCGGGTATTGGCAGTCATGGCCATGGTGGCTGTCGGATTCCTGTTGTTTTCATTACTCACTTCAAATCCTTTTGAACGATTATTGCCGAATATTCCTGCGGATGGGCGTGATTTAAACCCGTTGTTACAAGATGTGGGGATGGCTATACATCCGCCCATGCTCTATATCGGTTATGTGGGGTTTTCCGTCGCTTTCGCCTTTGCGATTGCAGCCTTGTTAAGTGGTGAATTTGATACAGCCTGGGTGCGCTGGACACGACCATGGACTACCGCAGCCTGGTGTTTTCTCACATTGGGAATTGCGTTAGGCAGCTGGTGGGCCTATTACGAATTGGGCTGGGGTGGCTGGTGGTTTTGGGATCCTGTAGAGAATGCTTCATTTATGCCATGGCTGGTAGGAACCGCATTAATCCATTCACTGGCAGTCACGGAACAACGCAGCCTGTTTAAAAGCTGGACTATCCTGTTGGCGATATTTGCCTTCTCATTAAGCCTGTTAGGTACATTTCTGGTTCGTTCGGGCGTATTAACTTCAGTACATTCTTTTGCAGCAGATCCTGGTCGCGGTTTATTTATACTCGCATTTTTAGGTGTGGTGATCGGTGGTTCCCTGACACTATTCGCTTTCCGTGCGCCAACAGTGCGTAGCAGTGGCAGTTTTACGATTTTTTCACGCGAAATGTTTTTGTTGTTTAATAATGTTTTGCTGGTCGTTGCTGCAATAACGGTATTGGTGGGTACATTGTTCCCCTTATTGGCCGATGCTTTTGAGCTAGGTAAATATTCCGTAGGGCCTCCCTATTTTAATGCGGTATTTGCGCCCATCATGCTGGTGTTGATTGCATTGATGGGTATAGGGCCATTATTGCGGTGGAAACAAACCCGCAAGGATTATCTCTTAAATGTTGTGAAGATGAATATTCCAGTGTTTGTGGTGTTAACGGTATTCTTTACTGCTATTTATGGTGCAGGTTTTCATGTTGCTACCGTCACTTCCTTTAGTCTTGCTGCCTGGTTACTGGCGGGAATCCTGTTTGATTTTTGGCAGAAAACACGCCATGCCACCAGTGTTATTGCAGGTTTGAAGCGGCTGACACCTTCATTTTATGGTATGCAGCTTGCACATATCGGCTTGATCGTTTCAGCAGTCGGTGTTGGTATCGTCTCCAATTATAATTATGAACGCGATATTCGTATGGGCGTTGGTGAGTCGGCTGAATTGCACGAATATCAGGTTGTCTTTCATGGCCATAAAGACGGCGTCGGGCCAAACTATCGTGTACAGGCGGGCCATTTTACCGTTACTGAAGGTGATAACATCATCGCCGAACTGCATCCCGAGAAAAGACAGTACCTTTCCCAAATGGGCAATGTCATGACCGAAGCTGCCATTGATGATAATCTTGCCCGTGATGTATTTATCGCATTAGGAGAGCCGTTAGAAAACGGCGCATGGGCAGTACGTTTACAATATAAGCCGTTTATCCGTTTAATCTGGCTGGGCGCATTATTAATGGCATTGGGTGGTTTGCTCTCAATTGCAGACAAGAGATATCGGTAATTGTATGTCGCGTTTAAAATTATTCATTCCATTAATTATTTTTATGCTTTTAGCGGCCATTTTCTGGTCCGTATTAACCCAAAAAAATTATGATCCTCAGGATTTGCCTTCTGCATTAATCGGTCAATCATTGCCAGTTTTTCAATTAACCACCGTTCAATCTGATGACATCATAAAAAGCCGGGATCTCATCGGCGAAGTTTTTTTATTAAATGTCTGGGCTACATGGTGTATTACCTGTCGGGTTGAGCATGCTTATCTGAATGAATTGCGTCAGCAAGGTGTCAAGATTATTGGCCTTGATTACAAAGATGAAAAAAGCAGGGCAGCGAAATGGATTGTCGATTTGGGAAATCCTTATGTGATTAATTTATTTGATGGCGATGGGCGTGTGGGTCTGGATCTTGGTGTTTACGGTGCGCCAGAAACCTATCTGGTCGACAAGATTGGGGTTATTCGTTATAAGCATGTTGGGGATATTAACGCTGTTGTCTGGAAAGAAAAATTGAAACCACTTTATGATGAGTTAAACGCACAATGAAGTTTTCGCGAATAGTTATCGCCATCATCGTATTAATGTTCGCCGTGCGCGCGTACGCTGTTATTGAAACTTACCAATTTGCCAGCGAAAGCCATCATCAGCGTTATCAGGTTTTAGTGGAAGAATTACGCTGTCCTAAATGCCAGAATCAGAATTTGCTAGGATCAAATTCCCCCATTGCTATGGATTTGCGCCGTGAACTGCATCGAATGATAGAAGCAGGGGCCAGCGATGCTGATATCAAGGCATTTATGGTAAAGCGTTACGGAAACTTTGTGTTATATCGCCCGCCGCTGGATAAAAATACGGTGATATTGTGGAGTTTGCCAGGGCTATTGGGATTTATAGCGTTAATTGTCGTGTTGCTATATCGGCAACGTCTGGCAAAAACAGATGCTGCCCGATTGTTAACGGCAGAAGAACAATCTCGCTTGAAAAGTTTGCTCGAGAAATATACACAATGATGGATAGGCTATCCAAAACAGATATTCCTGGAAATGTACAGCTGGTTATTGTCAGCGCCACTGATTTATATGGTTACGGTGCAGGTTTGACAATTCGCTATGCCATAGTAGATGGTCCATGGGGTGAATGTTTTATCGCTGATTCCCTGTTGGGAATTTGTTATCTGGGATTTCCTGACGCCACACAGAAGAAAACTATTCTTGAATTATTACATCGAGAATGGCCTCAGGCAGATTTTTTGGAGGATACAATTGCCTTAAAAAAGCGGGCAGCGAGTATTTTTCAAGAGAATCGCAAAGAGGTAATAAAAGTAGTTGTAAAAGGTACTCAATTTCAGTGGAGTGTATGGCAGGCGTTACTGCGAATTCCAATGGGTTGCGTTTCTAACTATTCAGCTATAGCACAAACTATCGGGAAGCCAAAAGCAGTGCGGGCAACAGGAACGGCCATCGGTAAAAATCCCGTGTCTTATCTTATACCTTGTCATCGGGTTGTACCCAAAGGTGGAGGCGTTGGGAAATATCTCTGGGGAAGTGAGTGCAAGGCGAAAATTCTCGCCAGTGAAAAAGTGTTACTGTAGAGAAAACAAGTGCGGGTTTAATTTTTTTGGGCGAGATAGGCCTGATAACGCACAATGAATTTATTCAATTCATCCGCGGCTTCTTCTTTTGACTCGAATGGCCCAAAATCGATACCTTCGCGGGTACTATAAAACCATTTTCCTTTAAGATTATAAAAGCGATTACAACGAAACCAGCTTTCTCTATTTTCACCTTCACGTGCTTTCATGGAATATCATCAATTTAATTTTTAACTATTTAAGGTTATAGATTAGCCAAAGCAGGGATTATTGCAATAGCTAATTCAGTCAGCCTGCCTTTACTTTTTTGTTGATTTTCAATCATATACTCGGCAAAGTGCCAGAGAATGAATAATAAATATTTTAATAAACTTACGCCATAGGCTTTGTAGCAGGGGTTATTGATGTTTCCACAACTTCCTACTTTGGGTATTGGTGTAAGCCTGAGTTTATCCTCACAGCCCGATCCTGTTGCTCTCGTGCAGTCTGAAGGCGGGCCACAGTTTGTTGAGTATGCCGGGTTGGCAGATGTTGATAATGTACTGGCGGAGGTCAATCGTATTCGTGCTGCCGGTGGTGAAGTATTGTTTCATCCCTCTTATATTAATTTTTGTGGTTCCTTCGCAAATTCCCCGGCCTGGCTGGCAACTACGGCCAATCATATTCAATCGGTCAATTCTCCCTGGTTTGCGCAGGATTGTGCGTATTGTTTTTGGCAAGAGGGCCCGGGATATTCCACACAATTGGGTTATTTTATTCCGCCATTTTTTAATACAGCGTCATTGCAACAAGCCATAGAGCGCGTAAAAGAAGTCCAAGCCATTATTCCAGTCACTGTGGCGATAGAGCCACCACCTTTGGTATTTGTGGCAGGTACAATGCCCCTGTTTACTTTTTTTGGTGATCTGGCAAGGCAGGCAGATTGTGCAATTCTGTTAGATATGGGGCATCTGGTTTCCTATGAAATGGCGAGCGGCAAACGTGTGCGAGATGCCTTGGCAGATTTACCCTGTGAACGAGTAATAGAAGTGCATATTGCCGGAGGCAAGCTGCAGCAAGGCAAAGCAGGTAATATTTATGTTGATGCCCATGAGTGTGCGATTCTTCCACAAACCTGGCAAATGCTTGAAGATTTACTGCCAGAGTTGCCCAATATCAAGGCTGTCTGTTTTGAATGTGAAGGCAGTGATGCGGCTACCGTCATGCTAACCCTCAAGCGCTTGCGTGAACTCGTTATCAATAAAAGCGTTAGTCGGGAATTAATCGAGATGGTGGGTAAAAAAACATGAGTTTCGTTGCGCAAGAGCAGGCATTGCTCGACTTGTTGTTTGATCCACACTTGCGTGACGATTTTTGTAAAAATTCGGTCAACGCCTTGGCAGGTTATGATCTTGAAGAAACTGAGCGTAATGATTTTTTGTGTATTCGACCCGATGCTTTGGCACTGGATGCGGCTATACGAATTGACTTGATACTCTCGCAAATGGCTCGGCAATATCCAGTGACATTCGGTGTGTTGTCATCATTCACTGGCGGGCTTGAATGTCTTCAAAACCTTGTTGATAGCGAGTTTATCCGCACCAAGCCGCTAGAGCGCAATATCCATTTTGGCACCAGGCTCCGTGAAAAAATCACCACCTTGAAGTATCAAACTCAACAGGAATATGCGTTTGTTAATGCCATTCTTGAAGCTGAGCTTGCCATGGTTTTCACCAGTTCACATTTGAAGCAAGCCGAAATTCATCAGCTTGAACAAGATAAGCCAAACCCCATCCCCATCCCCATCCCCATCGCTAAAGACGGTTCCACATTACCCATCCGATTGGCCCGGCATGTTAGTGCCGGTGTTATTCCCTTACCCTATGCGCAATTAAAACAGCTATTTTGCCCGTGTGAGGGGGTGCCATTATGGCGTCAACTGAATGACACCCCGATAAGTGCAGATCAGCGTAGAACAGCGTTTAAAACGCCACAGGTGAAATTATTACTGGCACGCGCCCTGGTAAGTTTCCCATCACAATGTGAGCCAGGCATTGATTTTTCTACCATGGAATTGCCGGAAGGCTTTGCGCCACTCTTTCAATATGTGAATGGTGAGAATTCGGTAATGGATATACTGCAACAACTGGGCAAGGCAGGCGCACAACCTGCAATGCTGGATAATATCCATAGCCACTTTATGCGCTTGTTAGAAGAGGGAATGTTGTCGCTTGAGAGGCCTAGCTAAAAATACGTTTTGATGTCCAATAGGCTTTTTTCCAGTAACTGTTATTCAAGCTGGAAATTTTTACACCATCCTGCGTAGATGCATGCATGAACTGGGAATCACCAATATAAACACCCACGTGGCGATTTCTGGCGCTGGTTTTGAAAAAAACCAGATCACCGATGCGTAATTCTTCTTTGGAAACCGGTTCCCCCAGCTTTACCTGTAAATCGGTTGAGCGAGGCATCTCAATACCAAATTGTGATTTAAACGTCACATACATAAAGCCGGAACAATCAATTCCTTTATTGCTCATGCCATCATATTTATAGGGTGTGCCTTTCCATTCATCATATTGGGCAAGTAATCTTTCTTTAATGAAAGCAGTGATATCAAATGCGGGTTCGATGATTTCTTCAATGGTCGTGGCTTCTTTTTCGGGTTCTGCGGGTGCAGGAGTTGTCGCACATCCAGTCATGAATAATGTGAAAAAAAATAGTAAGCACAGTTGAAGTTTCATCGTATCAGTAAAATCCGGTTTCATTGTTTTAAGCATCGCCAGATAATTCTATGTATTTTTATAAGTCATTGTAAGATTTTTATTTGCCCGAAATAAAAAAGGCCCCTGAAAAGAGGCCTTAAGTATCATTTGTTACATTAGGGCATCTCTAAAAACCAGGATTTTTCCGGGATAGCAAGAAAGCACCGCGCGCAGAACCGCAGTTTACACGCAGTAAATGAGGATTTGAGCACGGAGCTGACGCAGCTATCATGGGAAAAGACGGTTTTGAGAGGTGCATTAAAAGAAACTGCCAATAATATCATCAATAGTCCCGATAATGCCGTCGGCACCTGCAGGGCTGTAAAGCTCGCAATGGAGAGGGCCTTTTAACTTCGAATATTGGGTTGGCTGGAAAATCAGGGTAGTGCTGATCTGATTAATCCATGCCAGTAATTGTTGCTTCTCTGCATTGCTAAAACTATTGCTGAATAACATATCCAGGGCAATAAAGCTGGCTTGCGTCAAGCGTTCAGAAGATTGCACATAGTTGTGGTCTTCAGAAGCAAAAATGGATTGGCACACTTTTTCAAGGAAGGCATTCGCCTGTTGATTTTCATCGACAATACCTTGCTCAACAACTTCGTCTACTGCTGCGCTTTGTTCGGTGATGCCAGCGCAACTGAAAGGGAAAGTCTCTTCAACCTCGGCATAGGTCACAATATCTTTATACAATAATTCAGTCAGCTCGCCCACCCAGGCATCCAGGTCGGTATATTCTTCCTGGGTAATTTCATTTTTAGACAAAGACTTCGGTAATTTATCATTTTTCACCAGATCGAGTTTTTGAGCGGCCTGGTCAAGCTGGTTCATTTCTGCATGATGCACCGAGTTGCAGAGCAGGTTTTGAATATTCTTGTTGATAATGCAATCACTCTCACTGACACATTTATCCTGAAAAACCTTGGTGGTTGATGCGGGAACCACAGGAATATCGGGGTTAGGGGTTGGCTCAACCACGGTATAAGTATCAATACAGCCGCTTAAAGCCAACAAAGATAATGAAACAATGCCCGTTTTTAAAAAGAGATTCACAGTAATTCCCCTGATTTTTATTATTTTCTATTTATTGCTGTAGTTATAGCCAACGCCAGCAGGCAAGGCAAAGAAAGAGTGCCTTATAGACAAAGACATTCTAAAACGTGATGAAAGTTGTTTTTTTGTACATAAGTATGAAGTACGCCACAAATTTCAATTTTAAAGCGGGTGGTACTTTAACAGTTAAATGGGTATGTCAGTTTTTTTGCGCAATAAAAGCACTCATGGGCCTGCCGTCATCGAGATGCACCAGCTCATCTTTTATAATATGAAAATCCGCAAACAGGGTGGCAAGTTCATTGGGTTTTAGAAGGAATCGAGGATTGCGCGGGTTGCTTATCATTTCGCAGCCCTCCATAAAGGTTTGGTAAACCACAAAACCACCGGGTTTTATCAGGCTCTTCAATCGTGGAAACAGAGGTCTGTGCAGATATCGAAAGCCACAAACCAGATCAAGGCTGTTGTCGGCCAGTGCAGGAATTGCCTGGAAGGGATTTTCAGTTTTTTCCAGATCCAGAAGTAAGGTTTCCACTTTGACCTTGTTAACGGTAGCCAGATGCTGCGTGCGTTGCAGGGCTTCTGCAGAATTATCCAGCCCCATCATGTGCCAGCCCTGCATCGCGAGAAACACTGCATCCCTGCCTGCGCCACAAGCGAGATCCAGGCCTTTTTTTGAGGCCAGCGAAAATGGGGGCAGTATATTATCGATAAAGTCACTGATGAGGGGGGCGGGTTGCCAGAGCCGGATGGAGGTTTCGCCGTATTCGAGTTTTTGTTCCTGGGCTAATGAGAACTTCAGTTCAGGTGTCCACAGTATTTCATGGTGAATGCTGAATGCCCTGTCGATCAAAAAGTTACGCGCGATGGGCAGGGTATGGATATCACCACACACAATAACGGGAATATGCCGTTGCGCCAGTTCATGCATACGTAAAAATAATTGATCGGCAGGTATTGAGGTTGCGCCTTTGATGTGACCCTCACAAAAATCAGCAAAGCTGCGGCAATCCAGCAGTGGATAGTTTAACTGCAGTAGATGGTTTAACTGCAGTAAATAGTTGAGTTCTAACATAAAACCTTATTTCTTTTTGCCGGGGTCAAAGGTGTGTACTACGGCAATATGCGGTTTTTCGCTATGGCGTTGTTTGCCAGCGGCATGGAGTTGCTCAAGGTATTCTTGCCAGAGTTTATTTTGTTGTGTGGCCATTTCGTAAAGATATGTCCAGGCGTAAATACCGGAATCATGGCCATCATTAAAAATGATGCGAACGGCATAATTGCCAACCGGTTCCATGGCGGTAATTAACACATTCTCTTTGCCGTATTGTAAAACTTCCTGGCCTTTACCGTGGCCACGTACTTCGGCGCTCGGCGAATGTACTCTCAGGAACTCAAAACTCAGGCTGTGTTCTTCGCCATTATCATAGGATAAATGCAAAACGCGCGATTGCCGGCGTAAATCAATTTGTGTGAGGGCAGGTATGTTCATCAGTTTATCCATTAGGGCATCTCAAAAAAACCGTCATTTCCCGTAATAGCTGCGTCAGCTCCGTGCTCAAATCCTCATTTACTGTGTGTAAACTGCGGTTCTGCGCGCGGTGCTTCCTTGCTCTCCCGGTAAAATCCTGGTTTTTAGAGGTGCCCTTCATATTGTAGTGTTGTCGAGCAGGTTGATTAAATCCCTTATCTGGAAGGGTGATTCAATAATATGGTTGGGAATGATACTGGCGGACTTATCCAGTTCTTGGCCATGACTGATCCAGATAGAAACAATACCGGTATTGTTAGCGCCGGCGACATCGGCTTTCAGGCTGTCACCAATATGAACCACTTCGTTTTTATTGCAGCCAGAAAGTCGAAGTGCCTTTTCAAAAATACTGACGGCAGGTTTTTGTTCTTTTTCCTGGCCACCAATAATAATATGGTCGACATATTTTCCAAGGTTTACCGCATTGATTTTGGCAATTTGTGAAAACTCCGGGCCATTGGTGATAACCACTAACGTAAAACGTGTGTGTAAATCTTCTAATAATTCTTTTATGCCCGGGAAGAAATCAAAACAGTAGGAGCGGGCAGTATCAAACGTTTGTTGCAATTCAGTAATAACCGCAGTGTCGGCATCACTAATGCCTAAATCGTCGAGAATAAGTTTTATTAAGTCCAGACGAAATTTTTCCTCATCATTGATGGGGAGTAGTAATTCTGAATAACGTGCATCTAACTCGCGGTATATGCCTTTAAGATAGCGGTTGGCAAAGTCATGCGAATTTATGCGCCCGTCAAATAATGCCTGGGCTTTTTCTGCCATAAAGAACACGGCTTTTTTGTTGGCGCCCGAGGTATCGCACAGGGTTTCATCCAGGTCTAAAAACAGGGCTTTTAACATAAGGAACGGGTTTCACTAAAATCAGATAGGGATATATTAGAGTTTTTTACGGGCTTGTGTTCAAGCATTTTTATTGCGAAAGTGGTGCAATATAAAGATTAGTCTGAGAATTGAGCGGAGAATTAAAATGCGTGTGGTAAATAATGACCTTGGTTGTGGATTATTCATGCTGCTGTGGCTGCTGTCAGGCAGTCTATATGCGGGCGATGCTACGCAGAAAAGTACGTTATCCATTCCTGAAGATTTTAACGTAACGTATGTTGATGGCCTTAAAAACAAGGCAAATTTCTTTTCGCCGGGTGGTGCTGAGTTAACTTTGTCGAAAGGTGAACATCGAGTGGTGATGATTTATGACCAGTTTTTTGAGCGGGGTGATGATACCGACCGTATTAAATCTGCAGCTTTTATGTTGAGTTTTGTAATTGAACAAGAAGGCAGCTATGAATTGCAGTTTGCACCTCCGAAAAGTAGTGACGCTGCCAAAGAGTTTGCTAAAAATCCACAGGTGGAAATAGTCATGCCTAAGCTGAAATCAGCTTTGCCGGTACAGATTACCTATAACATTGATCCCGAGATGTATCTGGCCAGTTATGCCAAAGCTGCTGTGTTGCCGGTTTTGGTCAATGAAACCGCAGTTCCAGTTTCAGCTCCAGTTCCGAAAACATCAGCCACGCAGACTCCAGAGGTACGACTATCATTCTCTGAGCACACTGCGCAGAAAGAATCTGCTCGAATAGATCCTAACGTTTTGCAGCAGTTGAAATATTGGTGGCAGCAGGCAGATAAAAACCAGCGTGATGAGTTTTTGGAAAGTATTAAAAACCCATAATGATCAAGAGGTATCGGCTTGCTGTAAACCTATTCGGTGAGTTCTCCACCTAACGCCTTCAGTAGATCACGGAGGAATTCAGCAATTTCTGCAGTCATGATAACAAAGTCACTGTCGAATTGCTGTGCTGCATCATCACTGTTTTCAGCAGACTTTTCCTGGATCAGGTCGCTGAACTTCAGTTTTTTAATGGCCAGTTTTTCATCGATGACACAGGTCAGGCGATCTTGCCATTCTATGCCGAGTTTGGTGACTGTCATGCCCGTTTGCAGGTGCGAGTGAATTTCGGATGACATCAGGTTTTGTTCCTTGCAGCTAATACGGCTGCCTTTTTCCTGTGTATCGGTCAGTTCACATTCGCCGCCTAAACTAAAGCCTTTGGGGCAATTATTGAGTAGCCATTGTGTCATGCTTTGTGTTGGAATATTTTTTGCTGCCAGTGGAATCACCGGTACAGAGCTGATGGCTTCGCGCAAGGCGTTAATGAATTCTTCCGCACGTTTTGCGGAGGAGGAATTAATCACTAACAGGTTGTGTTGGCTGTCAATATAGCCAAATAACAAGGTGGAGCGGGTAAAGGCCCGAGGTAATAATTCAAAAATAATATCTTCTTTCAGGCCCACTTTTTCCTTGCGACTGATTTTACGATGTTCCTTTTCTGCAATCTGTTGGGCATGTTCAGCAAGTCGTTCATTAATTACGCTGGGTGGCAGGATTTTATCCTGGCGTTTGGCGCAGAGCATCATGTAACCATTGGCAGCATGAACATACAATGAGCCAGAACGACCGAGAGGTTCAACCCAGCCATAGGCAGAGGGTTCCTGCGAACCACAAGGTTTGAAAGCATGGGTTTCCAGCGCAGCATTCAAATCTTCTGCTGATAAACTGAACGGTTGGGTAAAACGGTAAACCTGGCAATTTTTGAACCACATGGAAAAATTCCTGAGCTGTTGTCTGCGTGGAAGATGAAAATTAGCGACAAAAAAGGACGTGCATATTAGCCATCAATGCCGACAGTTCAAAGCACTATTAGTTAGAGCCAATTTCTGTACATGACAAAATGCTATCACCACTGGATAACAGCCCATTGAGGACAATGCTAGTAAGACGAAAGGCGCTTTTATGAAAAGAATTCTGTTTGGTTGCACATTTTATGGTGCTCGGGCAGTAATTGCCGAAAAAATCGCCCAATTACATAAATATCCGGGTATTTAAATTTATAGCGCCTGTTTTGAACAAGGGCGGATGGGCCCACGTATCCATAAATTATTACTGGAAAAGAATATTGTGCTGGATGAAACACCGCCAGTATTGGCGTGGGAGCGTTTTAATAATGATGAAAAATTCGATCTGGTGGTCACCCTGTGGAATGACATGACATCTGAAAAATGCCCTGTTTTTAATGCCAATATAGATACACTTTTTGGCCGGATTGCCAGAATGCAGAGTTGGTCAATTCCAGACTTCGGAAACTTGAAAGGCGATGAAAAACCTGTTTTGAGCAAGCCCGGGGTATCAGGGATTTAATTGAACACAAGGTCGATTTTGCTGAAAGAGTTGAGTGAAACAGAAAAATGAAACCTTCACCCTTAAAGCCTGTCTATAAAACGAGTTTATATAGTTTGTCTAAGTAGCCTGACTAAATAGCCTGACTAAATAGCCTGTCTATGTTTTTGTGGGTGAGTTTGTCTAAGGGTTTTTAATTCCACAATTGGGTAAGTGACGTGGGTAAATCTGTGTTGTATAGTCTGGAAAGTGGGCGATGATGGTACATGAAGCAATATTCCCCTGTCATATTCTTT